>NZ_JAUBUJ010000154.1:0-11949 GCF_036705405.1 Microcoleus sp. B13-B6 | reverse complement strand
CATGCCCCATGCCCCATGCCCGATAACTAATGCTTTTCGCCCAAAATAGCATAAACCACAGTCTCTTCTTTTTTGCCGCGCAATTGAATCGAGCCTACTTTTTGGCCTTCGTAGCGATCGCGCACGTAAGCAAAAGTCCTCGCCGTCACCAACAAATTAAAAGGACTGTCAGAAACAATTTCCTTATTCATCGCCTCCAATCTAGCAGCAACGTTGACAGCATCGCCGATCACAGAATAATTCAAACGCCGGGAACCGCCCACGCTACCAGCAACTAACTGTCCGGTATGCAAACCGATGCCAAACTTAATTAAAGGTTTGTGTTCAATTCTAAGCTGCTGATTAAGTTGGTGCAGCCGTTCGTGCATCGCAATACAAGCCGCAACTGCATTCAAAGCATCTTGTTGAATTTCTCGATATTCGGTATGGCAAAAAGGCACTCCAAAAACTGCCATAATTGCATCACCGATGTATTTATCTACAACGCCGCCGTGATCCATAATACAGTTAGTCATCGCTTCCAAATAATTGTTCAACCAGGTGAGTAAATCTCGCGGCGGCATTTTTTCTGAAATCGAAGTAAAACTACGAATATCCATAAACAGCACCGTGGCTGTAAGTTCTTGAGGTTCCAGTTCTCCCTGTTCAAATATCTCCGCTTTGCGTTCCCAAATAAGCTGAGCTGTCTCTGGAGCGACGTGCTTTTCAAATAACCTCATCAACTGCTGCTTTTCGTACTGTTCCCGCAGTTGCAAAGCAGTGCCAGATAAAATGAGGGTGCCGATAGGTGCGGCAATCGGAACCCACCAAAAAAAGAAGCCAAATAACAAAGCACCAGCCCCAATCCAAATTATAGGCAAACCGAGAGCGATCGCAATTCTCTCCTTAACACCTCGGTTGCCCAGAACCAAGGCCGTAAGCGGGCCAATCCCCAACAATAACAAAATTTCTAGCAGTATCGGCAGCCGCCGTAGCAAGCGTTGATTGAGCAAATTGTCAATCAACGCTGCATATAAATAAACCCCAGCCGTAGTCTTGTCGAGAGGTGAAGATATCGGATCGAAACCGGTAGCAACTATGCCCACTAAAACTAACTTATTAGTCAGAGCATCTGCGGGAATTCTACCTTCTACGACATCAACAAAAGCATAGGTAGGTAGATTTTCTGTTTTCCCCGGCCAGTTAACCCAGACTTTTTTTTCCTGCTTATTTTTGGACTGTGGGAGCAATACTGGATCTTGGGGATTAGCAGCATTGTACCTGTGAATCATTGCTAAACCGAAATTAGGAATCCCGTTGAGAAAGATTTTTGACTCGCGGCTAATACCGTCGCTATCGGGTTCCTGGCCGATGTGGCCGACACCTGCGGCGGCGGCTTTTAAAGATGCTACGGGTTCTTCTTTGGTGGTTCTAGCGAGTACAACTTTGCCGTTGGCGGCGATCGCAGCGGCTAAAATATCATCTTTCGGACTTGGATCGAGGAAAAGAATGTCAAAACCAACTGCTGTAGGGGGGGATTTTTTCAGCGCTTCCAGCAGTTGGGCGTAGCGGTTGCGAGGCCAAGGAAATTGACCGTATTCCTGCAAGGAATGCCGTTCGATCGCAATTACCACAATTCTCTCATCCCATCCGGGATTTGGCAAAATTCCCGATTCTCGAATTTGAAATAGGGTTTTGTATCCCAAATATTCAAGGGGTTTCCACATTCCAAAGTGCAGCATGGCGACAGACATTATACCTACTGCTGCTCCTGTGAGCCAGGGAGGGTTTGTTGCTATATATTGCCGCAGGCAGAGCAGTTGATTTTGTTTGAGATGATCGATCCATTTTTTGAACTTCATGCAATTAATTTGACGCAATCATTGACATTCGAGTCCTAACTTCGAGAGGAATGGGAGTCAATCGATTTTAGATTTTAGATTTTAGATTTTAGAGGCGACCCCACGGATAAATTCGGGGGACAAGTTTCATCGGATACAGGTTTTTTATTTGTGGGTCCTGAGTCTGCGAAGGAATGAATCCGGGGGCTTGTATCCTGGATGCTTTCGGTCATGAAGTTTTACGAGACCGTAAGGGCGAAGGGTGGGGGCAAAATTTATTTATTTTGACTACCAAGTTTCACCGCAAAATGCTTCGCACCTACACAAAATAATCAACCCAGATAGGACTTAGGATATAACTCACGTCCTCAGAGACTGCCCGCGTATATTACTCGCGACGATAGGTTGTTTAGCGAACTGCGAAGCTGTAATGCCTTTCTGTGACTGACGGGCCTCGCACTAAGATTTTGAGGCGGCGGCTTGGCGGTAAAATTCCTTGGATTTTGAAGTTGCCCTTTCGATCGATCTTAATTTCTTCGTTGTGGACATAAACTGTGTCGATCGGGTTAATTTGACCGCTGAGGCTATAGATATTGCCGCTGAGTCTCAACAAACTGCGGACTTTGAGTTGAGCTAGGCGAGGGCTGGCTGAGGGCGCCACGGGCGGGGTTTGAGGGAAAATAGTCGTGGAGTTGCCGCTGTTGAGAACTACTTCCGAGTCGGTGTTGCCGGATACTACGACTTGACCTTCAATAGTTTCGACTGCGGTTTTGCCGCCGCCGACGCTGACGCCAAAGGAGGTACCGCGGACTCCGGCAACGCCTTCTGGGGTTTCAACCCTGACTGGGGCCCTTTTGGCAGAACGGGTTTTTTGGGCAATTTGACTGGATTTGCCGAGTCCGCTGAAGGTATTGAGGGCGACTATTTGGTTCGGCGGGATAATTGTTGAGGTGTTGGCTGCGGGAGTTGTCGCAGCAGTTTTGCCGATCGACAACCTGACTCGCCCCCTGCTGACAAAAATGGCTGTGTCTTTTTCACCACCTGCACTGCTTGACAAATTGGATATTCTGACTGCGGTTTTTTCGGCAACTTCCACGACGCCGATGTTGTTGTCGATGCCTAAACGGGCTGTGGAATCGGGGCCGGTGATGATTTCGTCTCCGGGGGCGAGTAGCCGATCGCCCACGACCGCTGGCCGCCCTTTAAAGCTGACTGTACCCCGAATTTCTTCTATTTCGAGCGATCGCCCAGTCGCTGTTCCCTGAGCCTTTATCGTCTCTGCTGGGGATAAATTCGCCGCCACTGTTGCCGGATTTTTGGGAGATTTTGAGCCGGCTGGCAGTGCTGGCGGTCGAGCGAGTGAGACAATTTTAGTAGGGTTCGAGGGCTGTTTGGGGGATGGAGAGGGCGGACTGGCGATCGTCCCACGAAAGGGCGACAGACTCGCCAGCACAGCCAAGGACAAACTTAGGAGCGGAATTTTGGTCGATCGCCCACAGGTAAAAATTTTATTCATAATTTCAGTTTTGTGATCTTGAAGTTCCTTGACTTCCTTTCCTCTATTAGACTCCTTAAATCCGGCAATCGTTCCATTTTTTATGCCGTAACACAGCAGCAAAAATAAACTTTATCAGCCTGAAAGTTTAGCATTAAAAATTCTTTTTTTGGTCAGATTTTAGTAAACTGTTACAACATGGCATTTTACTAAAATCTGAGCTTCGGGAAATTTTGCCAACCCGACTCAAAGTCCTTTGCTGCATGAAGTTTCGCCGCTGTCAACATCAGAGAGGGCAGATTTATATATAGCCAACATAAAATTAATTACTGCTTTTGAATGCCTTTTGGCTTCTGCCTGAAGGATGACTAATTTGGGATAAATTCTGTAGTTGTGGCAATTAATAAAAAACTTCTTTTTGCGAAGCAATAAAAAATAATTATCTAAGTGGTGAACAGCCTCTGCCAGTGGAGCTTGCCGCTGTGAAACCTTATGAAGCAAACCCAAGCGAATCAGGGTAGACGATCGACGCACTCCGACTAGAATACCGTCTTTTAGGGAAAGTTGGTGGAAATTTCGATGGAAAATCATAGGGAGCGATCGGCTGCTGGTGTTGCTGTTCCGAAGTAGACGCCAAACTGTAAAATAAACGGTTGTATAGAGCAGGAGAACAATTTCAGTGGCAATAGAAGTAGGTCAGAGAGTTAAGGTGCGCCGTCTCAGAGATCGGATACCTGCAAATATAGTGGGCAAGATAAAGGAGAATCCAGTAGGCACTGTTGACGGATTCAGAATGGTTGACGGTAGCGGAGTAGGCGTGGTTGTCAAGTTTGACGGTTTTGCGACTTGGTTCTTTGAAGATGAGCTAGAACCCGTTTAACAGATGTAGAAGGAAGAGGGGCACGACACGGATTCGGACACGGATACACGGATTGAATTTAACTGTGTTTCCTTTCGTCTCCTACTCTCCCCCTCTCCTACTCTCCCCCTCTCCCCCTCTCCCCCTCTTCCTCCACTCTCCCCCTCTTCCCCTCTCCCACTCTCCCACTCTCCTCTTCCTCCACTCTCCCCCCTCCCCCACTCTGGCTGAAGGTTGCGCTTAAATGTTAAAGAGTAAGCTTTGGCAGTGAGAACAGAAAATGGCTTTGATTTTGACATTTTTGGGCAAAGGCGGCACTGGCCGCAGTACGATCGCGATCGCAACAGCTAAAAAATACGCGGCTCAAGGCAAGCGAGTTCTGCTGCTCGGCCAAGATCCGGGCCCTGCATTGGGTATTCTGCTAGGAGTTCCCCTGACTCTCAGCCCCCAGGAAATCGCCCCCAACCTCAAAGCAGTTCAGGTGCAAAGCGCGCCGCTGCTAGAACGCAGGTGGGACGAAATTAAACAACTAGAAGCTCAATATGTCCGTACTCCCTTTTTCAAGCAGATTTACGGTCAAGAATTAGGGGTGTTGCCGGGAATGGACAGCGCGCTGGCGTTGAACGAAGTTCGGGAATACGACGACAGCAAACAATACGATGTAATTGTTTATGACGGCAATGGCGGCATGGATACGCTGCGGATGCTGGGAATGCCCGAAATTCTGAGTTGGTACATCCGCAGGTTCCGCCAAGCTTTGGTAGATTCGGATTTGGGGAAAGCGCTTTCACCTTTTATTCAACCGGTTGTCAGTACCGTGTTGACGGTGGATTTGTCGGGAGACAATGCTTTTCAATCTACTAAGCAAGTCGATAATCTTTTGGATAAGGGTAAGGAAGCGCTGGCAGATCCGAACCGCACGGCGGCTTTTTTGGTGACGACTGGGGATGCAAGCGCGATCGCAACTGCCCGCTATCTTTGGGGAAGTTCTCAACAAGTTGGTTTGACTGTGGGCGGTGTCATTGTCAATCAAGCAGCGGTTACAGAAGCTATTACTGCCGATTTTGAGCCTTTGACGGCTGTTTCGGTTCCGGGGCACAGTGACAATAATTGGCAGCCGCTAATTGATGCTTTGCCAGATTTTTCTGAGGCGACAAAAGCTCCTAAACCGATTCACATAAACATTGCACAGCGTCAAGTTAGTTTGTTTTTGCCTGGGTTTGACAAGAAAGAAATTAAATTGATTCAATCGGGGCCGGAAGTGACGATCGAAGCGGGCGATCAGCGGCGCAATATTTTGCTGCCTCCGGCGCTAACTGGTAAATCTGTTACTGGTGCTAAGTTCCTGAATGGTTACTTGATTATTTCTTTTTAGGGTAAGGAAGAAGGCACGACACGGATTTTGACACGGATACACGGATGAATTATCGAGTTCTCTAATATCATGTGTCGTAGATTCGTTGTTGTGTAATTTCTGCGATCGTAGGGGCGGGTTTTACCAACCATAATCGCCTGAAAAAAACAATCTCAAAAACCCGCCCCAACCCAACGAATAATATTAATGTACATTCAGATTTATGGTGGGTGGGGGCGGGTTTATATGAATTGTCGATCGTCGTTATATATTGTTGGTGAACCCGCCCCTACGACATTTGGTAATTAAATCGACATCAACGCGCAAAATGTACATTCACCCCCAAAATCTGCTACAATCTCCAACAACACATCATCCACCCAGCCAATGTTCCGACAAATTTGGCAACGCATCCTCAACCTGTGGCAGCAAATTCAGCGGCGATTCCGCAAACCAGTACCCCCAGCGCCAAAGCCAACTCCGATTCGCACTTTTGGGGAATACGAACAGAAATTTTTGCAACTGTTAGAAGGAGTTGAACAAGGCTGGAGTCGGGGCGATATTAAAGGCTTTTTAATCGGCTGCAAAATCAAAGATGCTGAGTGGGAAAACTGGCTGCAAGAATTTGGAGACAGGTTGCTGGTATCCCCGGAAACGCATTTAGAATTGGGTGGGCGAATGGTGCGGCTGGGTGAGATGAATTGCGGGAAAATTAGTGAGGTTGCTGGGAAGACTGGTAGGCAATTGTTGCCGCAGGAAAGTTTGAATCCGACTCCTGTGGAGGAGAGTTCGCAGATAAGGGAAGATATTCAGGAGTTACCCGAAAAAACTGAAGAAACTGGGTTTTTTCCTGTTTCTGGGGGTGTTGCAGAATCTATAGAAATAGAAATCAGTCAAGAAGCAGAAGAATTATATAACCAAGGAGTCGATCGCTATTATGCAGGAGATTTAGAAGGGGCGATCGCAGCCTTTGAGAAAGCCTTAGAAATTGACGCTAAATACTACTTGGCATGGAACGGGCTGGGCAAGACCCTAAAGGATTTAGGCCGTTATATTGAGGCGATCGCAGCCTACGAGAAAGCCTTAGAAATTTACCCGACAAACTCCCTTATATGGGAATTACTGGGCGCTACCCTAAATTATTTGCACCACTACAATGAGGCAATCACAGCCTACAACAAAGCCTTGGAAATTGACCCCAGATTATACCATGCCTGGTACAATCTGGGCAATACCCTAATAAAATTGAACCGCAACATTGAGGCGATCGCAGCCTACGAGAAAGCCTTAGAAATTAAGCCGAAAGACTACCATACCTGGCAATTACTGGGCATTATCCTAAATCATTTACGCCGCTACAATGAGGCGATCGCAGCCTTCGAGAAAGCCTTAGAAATTACAGGCGATCAACAAAGAATGGCTTGGTTACATCGAGGTTGGGCATTTTTCAACTCAGGGCGCTACATTGAAGCCATTCAAAACTGGGATGAAGGCTTACAGAAATATCTGTCCAGCAACCACGACTATCGCCTCGCTTGGAGCGATTTGCACCAACAAAAAGGCTATGCACACTACAAACACGGCAAACAAACAGCCACTTATTTGGAATCATTCCACAAAGCCAAAGCCAGCTACGAACAAGCCCGCGAATTTTTGAAATTGCCCCTCATCCCAGAAACTTATTTAGAAGTAATGCAAGGCTTAATTACCGTCTGTCGCAGCTTGGGAGATCCCAAAACCAGCGAGTACCTTACCGAAGCTACTACGGTGTTAGAAAATTTAATTTTAGACAATGACACTCCCCCCGAAATCAAACTGCGACTCCAACGCAAATTTGCCGGACTTTACCAGTTAGAAGTCGATACCCTCGTCGAGTCGGGCAACAAGATAAATGCACTAGAAAAAGCCGAAGCCAGGAAAAACTTTTGCCTGCAATGGATGCGCGCAGGTTTGCAAAACCCCACCGATAGCCCGACTTATCCCCAAATCAGAGACTTACTGGCAAACAACACCGAAACGGCGATTATTTACTGGCATCTCAGCCCAGTTTCCCTGACTGCTTTTATCATTACCCTAGAAAAGTTTGAAGTTATCTGCACACCTGTCACCGATATATTCGCAAAGCGCCACAGTCAGAGTTTAGAAAAATGGCTGAAAGACTGGAAAACCAACTATCAAAATTACGGTCAAACTACCAGCAAACAGCAAAGCAAAGAATCTCATCCCTGGCGCGAGTCAATGACAGCGCAATTGCAACAACTCGCAGACATCCTCAAAATTCCCGAAATTTGTACGCACCTCACCAATATCCAACACTTAATCTTAATTCCCCACCGCGACTTGCACCTCCTCCCCCTAGATTCTCTGTTTCTGCCTCCCTTCCCAGTGGAGGGGGTAGGCACGGGGGCACTACCCCTACGAAACCCTGGTAGGGGCAATCCCCCCGTGGTTGCCCCCATAATAGGCACGGGGGCACTACCCCTACAAAACCCTGGTAGGGGCAATCCCCCCGTGGTTGCCCCCATAATCCGCAGGATTACCCGCCTGCCCAGCGCCCAAATAGCCATCCAACAGCAACAGCAAAACTCCACGGAAATTGCGCCCAATTCACTGCTGATGGTAGAGCACTCGCAAGGCAAAAGCGCCTTAAAATTCACCCAAATAGAAGCAGCCGCCATCAAACAAATTAACCAGACTCACCGCGCCTCCAATGCAACCACTAAAACCGCAATTATTGAAGCACTAAAAGCCAATAGCGGCATCTTTCATTATACAGGTCACGCCTACCACAACACCGAAAAATCCGAGGCTTCGGCGTTAATGTTAGCCAAAGACGAAGAATTGACATTGACCGACATTTTACAGTTAAAATTAGTTAATTATTACCTAGTCTGCCTCAGCGCTTGCGAAACCGGCATTACCAAGAAAGGCGAGTTAATCGATGAATTCGTGGGCATAGCCAGCGGCTTTTTGCCGGAGACTAATTATATTATCAGCACACTGTGGCGAGTGGACGAACGTTCTAGCGCTTTGTTAATGATTTATTTCTACCAGTTATGGAAGCAGGGAATGCAGCCGCCGGAAGCCCTGCAACAAGCAAAAGATTGGCTCAGAGAGCTGACGAATGGTAAGCTAGGCGAGTGGTACGCCGGAGAGTTGCTGCCTTTGCTGAGAGAGGCTAATTTTAAAAGCATATTCTTCTTTGAAATGGAAGCTTCGCGCCTGCAAGAAAATTTAGCTAAAATAGAAGAGAAACCTTATAACCATCCCTACCACTGGGCTGCTTTCACCATCACCGGCAACGGCTAAACTAACATGACTTATCAAGAATCTACCTTATCAGGATTTGATCTGTTTGCGCCCAAAGCTTTTTTAATCTCCCTTGCCAGAGTTGAAGAACCTCTTTCACCTGAGTTGATAGCAGAAGTGAATGAAGTTGGCGAGGCTTTGGCCAGTGGCGAGTTTGAAAAAGCGTCTGCACTTATTACTATAGCTCAAAAAGATGCTGTTTTTTATGAAAATTTTAAGAAAGCTTACAAGGAATTGCAGGAACTTGATGAGTCGGAGGAAAAGAATAAGTTTCTTCCTGAGTTAGATGAAAATACTCCTTCGCGGCAGACTGATGATTATAATAATTTTTTGGCTCCTCCTTTAACTAATTCTAATCCGCAGAATATGGCGAGGAGGTTGTTGGGAAAGGCTAGTGATTTGGTTGAACGGGTTTATCGGTTGAGGTTTTGATTTGAGGGCACCGGGCGAAGATTATCCGGCGGTTGAAACCGCTGCTACACACGGAGGCCACCCGGCGGTTGAAACCGCGGCTACACAAACTATGTCCGCCTACGCGGACTAAGAGGTAGACGGGTATTTAAGGGCACCGGGCGAAGATTACCCGGCGGTTGAAACCGCGGCTACACAAACGATGTCCGCCTACGCGGACTAAGAGTGGCTGTTGGGCGGTTAAAACGGCGATTGGAAATCGCCGAATGACCAAGGATGTAACATTATTCTTCAGTCCGCGTAGGCGGACTTGGCTTGTGTAGACGCGATTTCCAATCGCCCAATAATTGTATTTTACCAAGTCAAAAACTAACCATCAGAAACAGATTTTATGCTCAAATTAGTTGACCCTACCCTGAATTTATTTAGCTACACTCTCAAACAAGGGTTGGGTGTCGGCGAATCGGAAACTCGGAAAGTTTACCGCAGATTTTTAGCGGGTTTGTCTGCACAATTGCACAAAAAGCTGAATGTTTCCTTTACCCCTGAACAAAAACAAAAGTTTCTGGCGCTACATGAGGAAACAGTAGCTGATTTACCTTTTACAGGAAACCTGAACAACCATCAAGTTAAGGGCCGCTACCGCCGCTGGAATGTTAGCGATAATTATCAACTTTTATTTGACGGCTACGTTGATGATAAGTATCAACCTGACCAAGTTATTAAACTGATTGAAAGTTTGCAATATTTAATTCCCCAACCACCGAAGTTGGAAAATATCGGCAAAACTTGGATGCTTTCGGGTTGGCTGGAATCTGGGACTGATTTGGAAGCGGAAGAACTTGCAAAACAGGTTTACAAGTGTTTGTTTGCAAAAGATGGTGTTTCTCAAGGAAGCGGTCTGTTTTTAGGTGGGAAAGTAGCTGAGTTTTGGGGCGATAAGATTGAGGATAATTGTCAACTGCTGGTAATTTTGTATCCCGATGAAGCGGCTTGTCAGGAATGGGCTAGGGATTTTTATGTTAGTTGGCTGGATTTGCTGTGCTTCCGGCATAAAATTATCTGGGCTTATGAGAATAGTCTACTGTTAAAAGAACGGTTGGTGAGTAATTACAACCAAATTGTGGGGATGAGGAATACTTCTCGACTCAATCTCAAGAAACTCCGGGAGGCGATGGGAAAATTGTCGGAGTTTGCGATCGACCTTAATTATTTGGAGTTGCAACATAGTACAATTAATGTTAATCTGGAAAAGTATCAGACTAAGTTGGCTAAAATTAAAACTCAGGCTAGACCTACGGACGATTTACAGTTTTTGCAGGATTTTTGGGACAAGGCTGAACAAACTTATCCTAAGCAAATCCAAAAAGATATTGACAATTTTCGTCCTTGTTTGGAAATATTGCGGAGTCTGACTGATACAATTAGAGGTACGGTAGAGATTAGGAAAGCTGAGAGCGATCGCACTTTTCAAGCAGTAGTCGGCATTGTCGGAGTCGGGCTGTCAACTGGCGGGACTGTAGCTTCTGCGGCCGCCGGTTTTAAAACGGAAATAGAAGCAAATCATACTATCAATTATGCCATAAATACGCTCGTGCCAATTTTCGATCCGGGTTCGGGGCTGAGGGTAATTATGGGATTTAGTATTTTATCTGGAGTAGCAGCTAGTCTGCTGACAGCGATAATTATAATTGTGTGGCCGCGCATTTTCCGGCGTTAGTTAGGTTGACGACATAATCGCGATCGCGCCCCACGTCCTTACAAAATAGCGATCGTAGTTGCTAAAATATTAACAAGCAAAGCACTCCCAATCAACGATTATGACTGCCATCCAAGAGCCAACCATTAAAACGACGCCCTTTGACGATTTAATCGCCGATTTCAATAAAATAAGAAGTCTCTACACAGTAGAAGATCCTCTAGAAGCCTTTAAGTTAATCATCGACCAAGAAGTGATGGTAAGTTTAATTTTAGAAGCTCATTCTAAGATTAGAGAACTATTTCCTACGGAAAGATTAGGCTTGGAAGTGAAAACCGATCCAGAAATTGCCAACTGGCGATCGCTCTGGATTACCATTTATACCAAGCTCGATGTCGAGGAAGCTTTTGCAAAGTTAAACATCCTTGATGATAGTTGGTGGCTCGAAGCTAAAATAGCTGCCCCCAAAAATGATTTACATATTAGCCTTGAATGGGAGTCAAATGAGATTTAATTGGTCTGAATATTTGAATTTAGCTCAAGAGTTAGCGGCTACAAATAGTGACAGTTCAGCTAACAGGGAAGCCAAGTTGCGATCGGCGATAAGTAGAGCATACTATTCGACATTTTGCCTAGCGCGAAATTACTTGCGCGACATTGAAAAAGACCCAAGACTTTTTCGTAAGAATCGCGATATCAACGAACATCAATATGTAGCAGAAGAATTTATATACCACCCAACTAAAAAGAAAAACATGGTCAAAATAGGTGAAAATTTAAGCAGATTGAGAGAACTTAGGAATAAAGCTGATTATGAAGATACTATGTTTAACTTGCAAAGAGAAGCGAGAAATGCGTTAATGCTAGCTGAGAATATTATTTCAGCGTTAAGTAACTTAACTGAATAATCAGGTAAATCTCAGATGTTGCACCATTCTCAATAAGCTTTTTATGAACAGGCTTTCCGGCCTGTTCCACAAGAAAATTCACTCTTTGTGGAAC
>NZ_JAUBUJ010000153.1:0-12575 GCF_036705405.1 Microcoleus sp. B13-B6 | reverse complement strand
TTTAGAAGGTTTTTTTAGTTATTTAGTAGTGCACAAATTTAGGTATTTGTCAAATTAATTTAGATGCGTTTACCCTGGTAATATTACTGGTACACTAGCGATATTAAATGGGGGAACAGGTAGTTCAACTCAGAATTTTATTGATTTAACTACTACTCAAAGTATAAGTGGTAATAAATATTTTTTAGATTCTATTTTGGTAGGTACTAATTCCTCCCTAACTATTCAATCTTATGACAACTCGGACATCAAATCAATCAATTCAATTCAAGTGGTCAACTCTTTAAATGGGAGTATAACTTTAACTGCAAATCCAGTAGGCACTTTTGCTTTTACAAATAATGATTTTGAGATTAACGCTAATACGAATATTGCAATTCCAAATCAATTTTTAGGCTCTCATGTGAGAGTTAGAAATTATGGAATTGGCTTGGCGGGTAATATTCAGGGTTTACGGTTAACAGCTTTAAACTCAGGGATTGGGAACATTACTACTCTTGATGGTGCAGCCTTCTCAGCTAGAAATGATACTGCAACTACTGTGACGACACTAAATGGCGGTAGTTTTGCTGCTTCTATTGGAAATATAGCTGGTACTGCTACTACTATTAATGGTGGGCTATTTACAGTCAGCTCTGGTGCTTCGGCAATATCTACTACTATCAGAGGGATTTTAATTAATGCTTCGTCATCCAATACTATTCCCGCTACTAATTGTGTCGGAATAGAAATCGCAAGTATTACAGGAACCGCTACTAATAAATTAGCCATAAAAACTGGCACAGTAGGATTAATTAGTTTCGGCGACACAACTCCATCGACATCTACCACTACAGGTGGTGTGGTTGTTGGTGGTGGAATAGGAGTCGGAGGCAATATTTTCGCAGCAGGTAGTATTCAAGGTACGTCATTTCAAGTAGCTGGAACTAAAATAGTAGGAGCTAGAGAGACTGGATGGACTGCATCAACGGGAACAATCAATAAGGGTGCTTTCGCGTCAGATACAGCTACACTATTAGAAGTATCTAGACGATTATTTAGTCTGGAAACAGCTCTCAGAACACATGGGTTAATAGGTACTTGATGTGGCACGACCAAACCTTAGAAAATCCCCCGATTTAAGCAAACCATCCGAGCCAAGCTTAGGAAGAAAGTACGATGGCAGTGAGTCTTCTGCTCCAAACTCTACTCAATTAGGGGTAACTCGCGAGCTAGGCTCGGTAGCAGGTATTACCATTGAGGGTAGGGCAAAGGTTGATTTAGAATCGCTCTTACCTGCACAAGGTATTTCGATTAATCGAAATGAGTCAAAAAATACCCTAGGTATTGGCGCAGGATTAGGATCTACTAGGGGTAAATTGGGGGTGAATATAGGGGCTGAAATGGGTTTTGAGCCGGATGGCTCGATATCCCTTAAATCGGTTAGTGGAGGAGTAAATGTAGCAGGTTTTGGGGTAGAAGGGAAAGTTGGTCAGGGCGGTAGTGGTGGGCTAGCGCTAACGGGTTTTGGAATTACCGTTGATATTGCAAAAGACGAAAAAGGGGGGATTAGTGGGGGCATTAGTATCAGGTTGCCTGGCGGGGAGATCGGAATAGGATTTCAACGAGATCCAGGAACTGTAGTGATAAGTACACCTGTCCCTGAACCTGTAACACCTACTTATACAGAAGGTTTAGACAAAGAGAATATATCCATCCCCCCCGAACAGCCTGCTACAAAATGGCCGGTACCAACCGGAGTAAACATAGACAGCGCCAAAGGATGTACGCTAAAATTCTTTTGGAGAGAAAACCATTACAGCATAAATCCTTACGCAGGTACTTGTGAGTCGTATTTGTCGCAACCAGTTTTTTATCCGTATAGTAGTTTCGGCCCCACAAAAGTACGAGTTGTCAGCAATACTTGCACACAAAAGATTCGGAATATTAATGGTTTGTGGGCAATGCAAACCACAATTATCATGACTCTCTTTGAGTGCGAACTTGATATACGAATTGATCGCTTTGCAAGTCAATCCTATTTAAAACAAATTTTGGATTACGTTTATTATTATTATATTCCTTCGAGTTTTTGCTCTTACAATTGGTACTTAAGCGAATACGGTGGCGGGATGCCTATTACGACTAGCCGTCGTGTAAGCAATCCAGAAATAAGTGTATTTGGTTGCGTCCCCCCAAAAGATAGCTTTAAAATATATCCACGTCCCCCTAGTCCCGTATCGATTTCCGTTCAATTACCCAACCATCCCCAACAAATTAAACCTATGGATTGCTGTGAACAGGTCAAAGAAATACACAAATATCTTGGTATCGCCAAACTCAAAAAAAATAAATTCCCGGTGAGTAACGCCTTCCTTGTACCCGGTGGCAAGGGAAACGATAATTGCATTGATTACTATGCGATTACTCAAGCTCTATTCAGAATGCTCGCGAACGGGTTGATACTTAACCCAAAAAGTAAACCATTGGGTAGTGAATGGCAAAATGTTAATGCTACCGCATGGGCGGGACAGATGTACGAAATGTTGGCTGAAAGTATGTCCGACGGCAATTCAAGTCAACGGTTCGAGGTCGCTGCAATAATGCAACTTGTACAAATTATGAGTGCTATTGCAGAAACAGGCAGGAAAGTTGAATTTGTTGCCGACGCTATTGGAATCGAGCCACAGTTAAGTTTCGAGGATCTGCCAGTGTGCTTTACAGTTCACGAGAACCACAAAGGTTTTGGCAACAGTCAACCTAAAAAGCTAAAAACATCGGGACTGAAGTCCGACGAACAGGTAGAAGAAGTGCTAGGTAAAATGTTAAATCCGAGCAAGGTGCCCATCGTAAAATGGCAATTCAAGCCGGGCCAAATATCAATTAACGAGGCATTGAGGATGAGGAGCAATGGCTAAATCAGTTAGCGGTGGTAAAAGCGCGTCACCTAGGGGTACTACTGACCAACAACGAGAGGCTGCTGGTAAAGGTGCAATTCGAGAAGAATTTTTGAGGAAAAAGGATGAACTGATTAAATTAAAATCACTCGATATTTTTCTGGTCAAAGATGCAATGGGGATTAATCCCAAAAAAAGTGATATGAAACCGGAATTAAAGGATATAGTTAAACGGCTTAAACAGAAAAAGCCAAAGTAAGTTTCTTAGTGCATTTCCTAGAGTAGCCCCCTACAGTAGGGGGCTACTTGTAAAAATGCCAACAAAAACAGGCACAATCCCTCCTACTTTTAAATATTTGGTATAAAACAATACATTGATTTTTTGTTCTACCATGATAGCCGTAGTTTTTGCCACGTTAAGGCAAAGTGCTTATGTTACGATTGACACGTCACCGATACGCGTAAGGACAGTCACAATGAACGTTTGGAATTTAATGATTGAGATTTTTAGGACACTGGTAGAACGGGACGCCATCCTTTCGGAGCGTATCGCTAAGCTTGAGGAAGAGAACGGGTTAGACGTAGCAGATGAGAGCCTCACTCAATCTCAACTGCAAAAGTTGGTTGATCGGATGTCAGAACAGACTGTGCCTCCATCTGCGTAAATTTAGTTTTGTCAAAGGTTAGGGTTTTGCCCGGTGTAACAACCGGGTTTTTTAGTGCCGTAGGCGGCTACTTTACCTTCATCTTGAACAATAGCCCCCTACAGTAGGGGGCTACTCCAGAAAATACAGGCAGAGACACAAACAGGCAAGGCAAAAAATAGCCAATAAAAAACCCCCCTTAATAAGGGGGGTGGCAGGTAGGGGGATGCGGGGCTAAATGTCGGAGAAGGAAGCCTCTGTATTGATACCCAAGTAATGCCGTTGAATTGTATCAACACTATTACCGCAGGCAGTGGCCAGTAGCAATAAATCTGTGCCAGCGTGCGCCATCAGAGTAATGAACGTATGTCGGGTATGGTAGGGGGATAGGTAACCAGAGATTTTACCGTCTTCAACCAATTGAGTAACTACACCGGGATAAGTGTAGGTTTTTTGAGAACATTTTAATTCGTATGTATTCCACAACTTAGCAAATTGACCGATATACCAAGCTTTGCCATTTTGTTGTTTGAAAATTAAGTCCCTTGGCTGAGTGTCTACAGGTTTAATTTTCAACAGTAAATTTTGAAGCTTCGGATATATTTTAAAGATTCTTGTTTCCCCTGTTTTTGGAACCTGAGTGTTCTTTAACCGGCCGTTGTAAGACTTGCTAAATCTAATGTAGTCTTTGTCCCGCCCCAAAAAAACATCCTTCCATTCAAGCGCGAAAGCTTCCCCGCTACGGCATCCAGTTAGAAACAAGAATTCA
This sequence comes from Microcoleus sp. B13-B6, assembly GCF_036705405.1. Lineage (NCBI taxonomy): Bacteria > Bacillati > Cyanobacteriota > Cyanophyceae > Oscillatoriales > Microcoleaceae > Microcoleus > Microcoleus sp. B13-B6. Next base: position 8,286 of record NZ_JAUBUJ010000153.1, on the reverse strand, counting down.
ACCAAAGGTGCTGCTTGACGGGTTGCGGGCTTATCAGACTCATAAAAAGCCTTAATGATGATGTCTCTCTCTTCCTTAGTAAAAGCGCGTCGATCGCGTTCATCTGGGTTAACTTCGTCATCCTCGGAGTCCCACCATCGCAATAGCGAACCATCAGAAGTGACAACTGGCTTATACTTGTCTGTTTTGTTAGGGGTGAAAACAGAGTCAATCCCCGCAAACGGGTTAACCGTAAGTCTTGTTTTCCCTTGAGACTGCAATCGGGTAAACGCTTCGGAAAGGGCGGATATAATCGACCGCTTGGTAGTTGTACAGCAAGTGAACCGCGACAAACAGTCGTCTATCTGTCCGTCTAAACGTTCGTTCCATAAAGGATTATCCGACGTTAGATAAACATGATTTTTTTTGTCATACACCTTCCCCTTAATAGGGTTTGTATAACTAATTCGGTAAAGAAGTTCAAACGTAGTTGGCTGTAACTGCGGTTGCTTCCAATCCAAGTAATCTTCCCACATTTGACCTACGGTAATCTCAGGTTCTGGTTCTGGAATCAGTGCAGCCAGCTTTAGTTCAGCGGTGTACTTGGTTTTTAAGCCGTACTTGGCAAAAGTAGGATCGAACAGTTGTTGCCAGTCTGGGTGCTGTAAGTCACCTTCAATCCTCCACGCGATAGCGATCGCCTTTTGCCAATTCTCAGGAGTATCCTTCATCCCTAAGCCCTGATGCTTTCGCTTCCCCCCAAAAATGGGATTGTACTTGGTACTGAACTGTAACCGGAGTGAACCGTTATCGGACTGTACTTTGATCGTCTCAGGGGTTGCTTGTGATTTAGCGTACATATTGTTTTTTCAAGGTTCTGTAAGGGTTTTAGCCTTCTATCAACTTTCTAGCAGACACCCGTTAATCGAGCTATGTGCATAGCGTGAATGAAGGCACAGAACTAATATAGCACCTTTATGGCAATAGGTCTACAACTATGCCCATTGTTCGTTCGGCAACAAAGCCGTGTACAAGATTTAACAGATTTAACGGATGGATGTTGATCTTCGAGATTCGATCTTCGAGCGAAAAATGTTAATCTCCGGTTTGGGGAGGGGTTAAGGTAAGTTTTTTTATAGCACGATCGCACATCCGTTTGTTAATTTTAGGGTTTTGGCGATCGGTCAGTCGATTTTAGATTTTAGATTTTAGATTTTAGATTTACTTGCAGCTTTGAATCTGGAAGATGGAACTTTGGTCTAAAATTTTGGGCTATCCAGGAAAGGAGTCGGGGCTTTGTATCGGTTTTTGGGCGGTGTCCAACAGCCGAAAATTAACAAAAATCCACCTCCAAAACAAAACAACACAATTCTTTGCCACCAAAGTTGGCGTTTGGTACTACAATGCAGCAAAAGTTCAAGCGTTTTTGACTTCAACGGCTGAGGGGATAAAGGAAAATGGGAGATGTTGGACGTGTGCCTGTAGGAATTATCGGCGCTTCAGGGTACGGCGGCGTGCAACTTGTGCGACTGCTGGCGGACCACCCGGCGGCTGAAGTAGTTTATTTGGGCGGGGATAGCAGTGCAGGAAAACCTTATTCCAGCCTTTATCCGCACCTGACTAACTGCATTGATTTGACAGTCGAGGCGATCGACCTAGACCAAATAGCGGCAAAATGCGAAGTTGTGTTTCTGTCGCTGCCAAACGGTTTAGCTTGCAAAATGGCACCGACGCTGATAGAAAAAGGCTGCAAAGTCTTGGATTTGTCGGCTGACTACAGATTTGAAAATCTGGAAACTTACAAAGCTTGGTACGGTGGCGAGCGATCGGACTCTGCTTTAGCTGCAACGGCTGTTTACGGCTTGCCAGAATTGTATCGCGATCGAATTAAAGACGCTCAGTTAGTAGGCTGTGCCGGCTGCTACGTCACTGCTAGTTTGTTAGCCCTGGCCCCTTTGCTCAAACAAGGTCTCATCGTGCCAGAAACAGCAATTATCGACGCCAAATCCGGTGCTTCGGGAGGGGGCCGCAAAGCCGAAGTTAATCTCTTGTTGGCTGAAGCAGAGGGTTCTCTGGGCGCTTACGGCGTTGGGCGCCACCGCCACACGCCAGAAATCGAGCAAATTTGCAGCGATTTAGCGGGACATGATATTAAAGTTCAGTTTACTCCTCACCTAATTCCGATGGTGCGGGGAATTCTGGCGACTGTTTACGCAACTTTGCGTGATCCGGGTTTGGTGCGGGAAGATTTAATCACGATTTTCAGCGCTTTTTACCGCAATTGTCCTTGGGTAAAAGTGTTACCGGCTGGGGTTTATCCGCAAACAAAATGGGCTTGCGGTACGAATCTTTGTTTTATCGGCATCGAAGTCGATCCGCGTACTGATAGGGTGATTGTGCTGTCGGCGATCGACAATTTAATTAAGGGACAAGCCGGCCAAGGCATCCAGTGCATGAACTTGATGATGGGTTGGGAAGAAACTTTGGGTTTGCCACAATTGGCTTTCTATCCTTAATTGAGAATTGGGCATGGGGCATTGGGCAATTGGTAATTGGTAATTGGTAATTGGTGGGGGCGGGTTTACGAGATTGTTGGTTTTAGGCAATTATTTCTGGTAAAACCCGCCCCTACAGGATGTAAATTGCCGATGCCCGATGCCCATCCGATTTTAGATTTCTGATTGTTAATTTTAGATTCAAGTTACTAATCAATTCTTCAATCTAAAATCTAAAATCTAAAATCTAAAATTGTCAGATGCCCCATGCCCGATTACCAAGTGTTATTTAGGCCCGTAACCGATCGACCCAGCATAAATTGCCCGATCGCCCAATTGGTCTTCAATCCGCAATAAACGGTTGTATTTGGCAACTCGTTCGCTGCGACACAAAGAACCAGTCTTGATTTGACCGGCGCGAGTCGCTACGGCTAAATCGGCAATGGTGGTATCTTCAGTTTCACCGGAACGGTGGCTGATGATCGATCGATAGCTGTTCCGTTTGCCCAGGTCGATCGTATCCAAAGTCTCTGTCAAAGAACCAATTTGATTCAGCTTAATCAAAATCGAATTGCTAGCTTTCAAATCAATTCCTTTCTGCAGCCGCGTCCGATTAGTAACAAACAAATCGTCACCCACCAATTGAACTTTGCTGCCCATTTTCTGCGTCAGCGCTACCCAACTTTCCCAATCGTCCTCATGCAAACCATCTTCAATGGAAACAATCGGATATTGACTGGCCAAACCATCCAAATAATCGATTAATTCTGCAGGCGAATGAGCCACACCGTCGTAAGTGTACTGCCCATCTTTGTAAAATTCGCTAGCAGCAACATCCAAAGCCAAAGCAACTTGTTCACCCGGTTTATAGCCAGCTTTTTCAATAGCTGCAATCAACAAATCCAAAGCTGCTTGATTGGATTTAAGATTAGGCGCAAAACCGCCTTCATCACCCACACCAGTCAGCAAACCCTCAGCTTTTAAGACTTTACTCAAGGATTCAAATACCTCTGCACCCCAGCGTAAAGCTTCTTTAAAAGAGGGCGCACCCACAGGGACAATCATAAATTCTTGAATGTCCACATTATTGTTAGCGTGAGAACCCCCGTTGATCACGTTCATCAAAGGCACGGGCAAAACGTTCGCCAAGGGCCCGCCCAAGTAGCGATAAAGGGGGAGTCCTAAAGTCTCGGCGGCCGCCTTTGCTGTGGCTAAGGAGACTCCGAGAATGGCATTTGCGCCGAGGTGGGATTTGTTCGGGGAACCGTCCAAATCAATCATGGTTTTGTCTACCAGCGCTTGGTCGATCGCATCTAGATTAGCCAAAGCGGGGGCAATTTTGTGTTCGACGTTAGCGACGGCTTTTAGGACTCCTTTGCCACCATAACGGCTTTTGTCGTCGTCGCGGAGTTCGTGGGCTTCAAAAGAGCCTGTAGACGCGCCGCTGGGGACTTGGGCGAGTCCGACAACACCGTTGGCTAGGTAAACTTCAGCTTCAATGGTGGGGCGGCCACGGGAGTCGAGGATTTCTCTGGCTTGAATAGATTCGATCGCAGTGTCTAGCATATTAATTATTCCGGACTTAATTCAAGGTTTCATGACAATTAGCAGTCTCTGGGTTTTCCCACGCTGACTGCTGACGGGTAATAGAGTACGCGATCCCCAGAATTATTGGTGCACAGTTCAAAATATTTGCGGATTTGGACGAGCCGATCGGTGTCAATAAGCTAGGCTTGTTGAATAACAGCTCCGGCAAGTTTGACAGTAATTTGATTGTTTTAACCCCAGATTCCCGCAGATTTCTTAATTAGAACCTTTGTTAAAATTAGAATGTCAGCAAAGTCAATCAAAAAAGGAGAAACTTAGGATGTTAGAAACAAATATCGGAGAAATTAGAGCATTAGCTGAAAATTCAGACCCTATTATTGCTGATCCCCCAAACACCAAATTACTCACCGGGCCATTGCCAAATCCAGCCAGCAACCCCAACTTTTTTGACTTAACTCCCAATGACGACGCATTTCAATTAGCAAATGGAATTCTGCGTAATACTCCCGGAGGTTTGCGGGCCTTAGCTGGTAACGATTTTGTCAGAGGTTCAGGTGGTGCGGAACTGATGAACGGTAACAGCGGCACAGATACTTTAATCGGGGGTTGTGGCAGCGATACTATTCGCGGCGGCCAAGATTTTGACATTCTTTATGGAGAATGTGGCAGCGATTTTGTCAGCGGAGATCAAGGTGATGACTACGTTTATGGAGGCACTGCCAATGACTTTATGCGGGGCGGTAAAGGGAATGATGCTTTAGTAGGAGATAGTGGAAATGATACTCTAATCGGTGATGCTGGAATTGATAGACTTTGGGGAAGTGAAGGCGCAGATTTGTTTGTTCTCCGCACAGAAGTGGGAGCAGCTTCGGGGGAAATTGGTTCGCTTCAACCGCCTCCTAGTGGCAATTTTGATGTAGATGAAGTGCCTGCCGATTTTATTCTCGATTACAATCCGGCTGAAGGTGATGTAATTGGATTGGCGGGAGGACTGACGCGAAATGATATTGCTTTGAGCGAAAGGTTTTTAACAATTGGTGATGCCAGAGATTATGACAGCAGCGGGCCTTTTCCTCCGGGAATTCCTCGCACTGCTGATTTTAGAATTTTAAATACTAAGGCGACGGTGATTCGGGAAGCTAGCACCGGCAATATCTTGGGTTTGGTGAAGGATGTTTCGCCGGATCAACTTCAGTTTATATCTGTGTCTGACGGGACGATCGCTCTAGGATAACTACCAACTGGTGGGCAAGGCTAATCTGCATAGCACGGAGGGGCGGAACGAAACGCCCATCCGACAACAACAAGGCTCTCAATCCTCGTTCCCAGGCTCTGCCTGGGAAGACATATCAGCGAGGCTCTGCCTCCCGATTCCTGACATAAATTAAACAATATTTAAGATTGCCAGAAATCCGCCACATCATATCCCATTGCGGTGAGCATTTGCCACAGCAGAGGTAAGCTCAAACCGATCACATTTGTGTGACATCCTTCGATTTTTTCGACAAATAAGCCACCTTTACCTTCCAGTGCAAAACAGCCTGCACATTGCAAGGGTTCTCCGGTAGCGACGTAGGCTGCAATTTGGCGCGAGGTAACTTCCGCAAAATGAACTTTTGTAACTTGATAGCGAATGCTCGATCGCGACCTTGCCTCATCAAAGTCATCGAATCTAGTATCAATTAAAGCATGACCCGTATACAATTCGCCCACCTTACCGCGCATTTTCTGCCAGCGCGAGATTGCTTCTTCCGCATCCTTGGGTTTGCCGTGAATTTCGCCATCTATGAGCAAAATTGAATCGCATCCCAACACCAAACACGCTTTGGGATTGGGGATTTGGGGGTGAGAATTAGCCAGTAAAAACTTAGCTACAGCCTCAGCTTTTCCCTCTGCTAACACCTGCACTAAATTAGTGGCATCTTTCATTTGTATTTGCCCTTCATCAAAGTCGCTGGGGCAAATCACAGCTTGAATGCCGGCATTTTCTAGCAGGCGGCGGCGTGCAGGAGAAGCTGAAGCTAATACAAAAGTGGGAATCTTCATAAGTTAAGAAGTCAGTTGACAGTTGACAGTTGACAGTTGACAGTTGACAGTTGACAGTTGTCAGTTGTCAGTTGACAGTTGTCAGTTGTCAGTTGGCAACTAACCCATGCCCCATGCCCCATGCCCCATGCCCTAATAAACAGAGAAAGATTTAACAACTTTCTCAAAAGCTTCTTTTACCTTTGGCCAGCGTTCTTCGGTAGTGGAAACGTTAAGCGTAAAAAGTTTGCCGCGGCTGACTGCTACACTCGCTAAGTTATGGCGTTCTTGGTTTGGCAACTTAACGGCGTATTCTAAAATGTAATAGTTTTTCGATCGCGATTCACGAGCTTCTGCATTGACTAATTCAGCTTCGCGGCCGGAATCACTCGGGGCGATCGCACTTTTGCTGAGCTTGTATCCCACATCCGTCGGCGTTCCCAAATCCGCCAGAGTTTTGTCCTTCGCGACTGGACTGATTACCACGCTGACGTTCTCGGTTTGCTGAATCAAATCGCGGAGCACCACATCGGGCCCGTTAGAAACCGCGATCGGCAGCCAGCCGTTAGGATAGAGAAATTGATAGCCATCGCCAGTATCAACGTAGCTTTTGAGCCCGGTGACTTTAGACACACAACCGGTCAAGGTGAGGCTTAGAACCACCAGAAGTATTGCCGCAATTCGTTTGAGCATTCTTTTTACGGGTAGAGTAAAACAAAAATATTTAATTTTAATTGTCTCACCAAACCTTGCCCCTAAAAATAGTTAAGCTATGGATCGCTGTTTGTGTAACGCCAGCGATCCATAGCCATATAGTTTAATTGTTAACAAAATCATTACAGGTGAGTCAGCCAGCTAATCAGCCCGTGCTTGGTCGAAACTTCTAAAGCCAAGAGAGAAACAAAGCCAATCATGGCAAGGCGGCCGTTTAAGCGTTCGGCGTAGGGGGTAAAGCCGGTGCGGGGTTCGTCATCGACGTATACTTGCGGCTCGATCGCAAAATTGTTCATTTTGCCTTGGTCGTCCAGCATTAAGCCTCGATTACTCATGTTTTTTTTCCTAAATGGTTTTTAGTGTACTGTAACTAAATGTAACAGACTTGTGAAGATATGTAAAGGATTGTGAGAAATTTTTTTTAAATTCCCCGATCTGACACCAGTTTATAAAAAAAATGCAACTGTAGGCAAGCTCTAAACCCTTATATAGTATGTCTTTCCCAAATCTAAAATCTAAAATCTAAAATCTAAAATGGTATGACTGTGGGTAGACTCTGGGCCCCAGAGGGGGGAGGATAGAGTGGAGAGGCACAAAAGTCGATGGTGTATGGCAAATCCAGTCTGGGTTTGACGAAAATTGTGGAACGGAGGAAAAATTTATGCGGGCCAGTCTGGAAATGCGGTGGTTTTATAGCGGTGCACTGCCAAAATCTATCAATCAATGGTTTGGAAGCGAGAGTCTCGGCGGGTATCTTTCGCCTCCTGAAGAGCGGGAAGACATATATTTGCTAGTACCAAGCTGCGACTACTTGGGAGTGAAGCTACGCGGGAAAACCTTGGAGGTAAAGTGGCGTCAGGGAGAGTTGGGGATGATGCAGTTCGGCAACCGCTGGGAAGGCAAAGCCGAAAAGTGGCTGAAGTGGGTTTGTGCGGACACGATGGCGCCGATACCGGCGGATATTATAGCGACAGGAAAGTGGGTGGCAGTCAAGAAAAAGCGAGCGCAGCGTCTTTATCAAGTTTCGGAGTCGGGTGCGGTAAGGTCAGTGCCAGTAGAAGCCCCAATTCCTGAAGGCTGCACCGTGGAACTTACTCAGTTGAACATTAACGGCAGCGCGTGGTGGACTTTGGGATTTGAAACGTTTGGCAGCGAAAGTTCTTTGACAGAAAGCCTGCAAACAGTTGCTACTTGGACTAGCAAGAGTTATCAGGCGCAAAAGTTAAAAGCTGAGGATTCTTCTGCTTATCCCATTTGGCTGGGCAGCAAGTAATATCAAACCCGGCTTTAATAATACCTCCTGTATTTTTTAGTCGCCCTCTGCTGGGACGAGAGGCAAGTTTAGACGGGGTTTCAACCTCCGAGTCTGGCCGTCCTGGACGCCACTGGCATATATAGTAAGGTGCTCTACTACCCGAAATCTTCAAGAATATTTCAATAACGGAGTCTGACCGAGAAAATGGGATGCAAGCCCCGTCCTTTTAGGACGGCTTTATGCTATAGTTTAATTGGTTGAAATCCCCAC
>NZ_JAUBUJ010000152.1:0-12578 GCF_036705405.1 Microcoleus sp. B13-B6 | reverse complement strand
ACAAAATGGTACACCGCATATTTGTCTATAAGTGTATCATTTTGTCTATTTATTCGCTACCTAGGGACTAGCTCCGACTAGCAAAACCTTCAATTTTCACATCAAACCCTAGAACTCGCAAATGTGGACTCTAGAAAGAGTTATTCCCCCTGACGTTCCAGAGTCGCCTCCATTGTACTCGTCAAGTAATGACCAGACATGATGCCGCTAGATTGGTAGTAGCGGTTGTCATCAACCCGGTGAAGGGTATCAAAACCCGTCCGCCGCTGGCGTTCGTCTCCCAATACCCAATAACGCTGGACGATCGACTGGGGAGCAATCCAACCTTCGCCCTCGACGCGGGCGAGTTCGCTGTGTTGGAGTACAAAAGTATACTGCCGTTCATCGCTGTTGAGGTGTCCTCGGTACTGCAAAATAATCTCTTCGCGATCGCCTCCAGGAAATACGAGCTTGGTCACCATACTGAACCAATCTGTTCGGTTCCAGCTCACTAAAGTTTTGCCCTTAACCGTAATTGGCACGCCATTGCGCTCAATCCAGCTTCCTTCGAGCGTCCATTGGCCAGATTCCATTAAAAACGTGTGAGCCACAGTGCTGTTCCTATGCTTTTCCTGCTGGCTACAATGCTGGTGCAACAACGCACAGCCGTTGTCCCTCAGACTCTATGCTATCACGCCCAACTGTGCCAACAAGAGTTAATTTCTCCTAAAAGTACCGATGTCCGGGCACCAGTCACTTGAGGCAGATTGCCGGGAATGCCCCGAACCCGCCATGCGGCTAAAACCGCGAAAGCGATCGCCTCTTTAAAATCTACATTCAAGCCTGCCTCAGAAGTAGTCAACACTTGCACTGGATGCAATTGAGATTGCAATCGGCGTTTTAAGTAGAGATTGTGGCTGCCACCCCCACATAGTAAAACTCGATCGGGCATAGCCGGTAAAAAAGTTTGGTAACTGTGAACGATCGAGGCAACAGTCAGTTCTGTCAGAGTAGCCAGCACGTCAGCAGGACTGAGGTTGTAACCTTGGGCCTCGACCAAACATCTGTCAAAATAGTCTACACCAAATAGCTCTCGCCCCGTTGATTTCGGCGGTGCTTGGCGGAAGAAGTCTGAGGCGAGCCAATCCTCGACTAAAGCTTGACAGGGAGTGCCCGATGCTGCCCAAACTCCACCTTCGTCGATCGTCTTAGTGCCGCCTGAGAAGTGCTGTACTGCCAAATCTAACAGGGAATTAGCCGGGCCTGTATCCCAGCCCGATATGCCATCCCCAAGACTGAAAATCTCAGACTCGTCATTGTTTCCCCCTTTTCCCCTAGCCGGAAGATAGGTAACATTGCCAATTCCCCCCAGATTTTGGATGCAGAGGCTGAGGTTGGGGTCCGCTAGCAGGCAGGCATCAACTATTGACACTAAGGGTGCTCCTTGACCTCCGGCAGCAATGTCTGCCGATCGAAAGTTACTCACAGTAGTAATTCCTGTCAATTCCGCAATTAGCGCGCCCCGCCCCAGTTGCAAGCTGTAGCCCATTAACGCACCGGCCCTGTCTTTCTGGGATTTCCCAGCAGGTCGGTGGTAGACAGTTTGACCGTGAGAGCCGATTAATTCGGCTTTATCATATTCTGCTTGAATTGTCAATGCCGCCGTAGCAAATTCTTGGGCGATGGCATCATCTAATTGGGCTAGTTCAGCCATTGACAAAGCTGAGCCACTGCAAACCGAGAGAATTTGCGATCGCAAATTAGCAGGATAAGAGAAAGTCTTGCCGGCCACCAATTGCACTTTCAAGTCTGTTTGGGAACCGACCACATCCACCAAAGCAGCATCAATGCCATCCACCGACGTGCCGCTGATCAAACCGATAACGCGGGTCATTCAATTTTAGATTTTAGATTTTAGATTTTAGATTGTTCACTTTTTCGATTTTAGATAGTCGGGTGCGATCGGGCGATGAATATTATTTGAGGTCGATCGTTACGATCACCACAGTAATATTATCGCGTCCACCTTTATCCTTAGCTGCTTGAATTAAAGCATTTGCAGCGCCCTCGCAGGCGCGAATCGACTTCAGAGGCGAAGCTATCAAAGGATCGGAAAGTTCTTCAGTCAAGCCATCGCTGCAGAGCAGCAAGCGATCCCCAGGCTGCACGTCCACCGGCAAAATATCTATCTCCCGCAAATCATCGCGGCCCAAACACTGGGACAAAACGTGACGCCAAGGATGAGTGCGAGCCTGGTCAGGAGTTAGAGCCTTTCTTTTCACAGCCTGAGCCACCCAAGTCTGGTCTTCAGTAATCTGTTCCAAGCGAGATCCGTGCAGTCGGTACAAGCGAGAGTCCCCGATATTAGCGCACCAGGGTCGGCCCTCATCCCTAAACATTAGAACCACAGCCGTAGTTCCCATATCAGCACGCTCCGGGTGGTCGAGCTGATCCGTCAAAATTGCTTGATTGGCAATTAAGAAAGCCTTTTCCAACAACAGCGGAGAATCCTCTGGCCCTTCCCAATGTTCGAGCAAATAAGATTGAATCGCCTGAGTCGCAATCCGGCTGGCTTCTTGACCTCCGGCGTGTCCTCCCATTCCGTCGGCCACTATGAAAAATCGCCCGTCAGAGTCTATGTAGTACGAATCCTGATTTACGGAACGAACTAGCCCTGTGTCTGTCTTACCTGCGAAAGAGCGTTTCATCAGAAAAAATGGGTCTGAAACCCCGTCCTTGTAGGACGGCTTTACATAGATTTTTGTTAAGACGTACCATCTTACATAAGAGGTGCTACTATGTAAAACAGCACATTTAAAGTAAGCATGACACTAAAAGCCTTCAGCTATCGATTATACCCAACGCCGGAACAGGAAAATTTGTTGCGACGTACTCTGGGTTGTGCTCGTTTGGTCTACAACCGTGCTTTAGCCACAAGGACTGAAGCTTGGTACACAGAACAGAAACGAGTAGGATATGCTGAGACTTCTTCAATGTTAACCGAATGGAAGAAAACTGAAGAACTAGATTTTCACGGGCGAAGTTAGCTGCGTGCCTTTGCAGCAATGCTTGAGACATTTACAGACGGCTTACACCAATTTTTTTGATGGGCGAGCAAAATACCCTAACTACAAAAAGAAACGTAACGGTGGCAGCGCAGAATTTACTAAGTCGGCATTTAAGTTCAGAGATGGACAAATCTACTTAGCAAAAAACACACCAGCATTGCCAATTCGCTGGAGCCGTATATTACCTGATGGTGCCATACCATCAACTATTACGGTAAAGCTTGCACCATCGGGCAGGTGGTCAGTTTCTCTACTGGTAGATGTAGAAATTGAAAAATTACCCGAAACAGGTAATCAAGTCGGTATCGATTTGGGAATTACCAGCTTGCTTACCTTGAACACTGGCGAAAAGATTGTCAATCCCAAAGGATTCAAAGCAAAGTATCGCAAACTTAGAAGAGCGCAGAAAGCTTTAAGTCGTAAGCAAAAGGGATCAAATAATCGTTACAAGGCACGACTTAAAGTAGCGAAAGTGTATCAAGAGATCACTGATGCAAGGAAAGATAATCTTCACAAGTTAACGACGCGGTTGGTGCGTGAAAACTTGCGCCATCGCCGTAGAAGACTTAGCTGTGAAGAATATGGTTAAAAATCGGAAACTCGCCGCTTCTATAAGTGACGCAAGCTGGGGGGAATTGGTCAGACAACTTGATTACAAGTGTGATTGGTATGGTCGCACTTTAATTAAGATTGATCGCTGGTTTCCGAGTTCTAAGCGATGTGGCAATTGTGGCCACATTGTTGACAAGTTGCCGTTAAATATCCGGGAATGGGATTGCCCTAAGTGCGGTACTCACCATGATCGTGATATTAACGCTGCGAAAAATATTTTGGCGGCAGGGCTTGCCGTATCAGTCTGTGGAGCGACTGTAAGACCCCAACAGAGTAAATCTGTTAAGGCTGGTGCGAAATCCCCGTCAGGGAAAGAAGCAGAAACCTAAGTTGTGAGTCTTAGGAATCCTCGCCCTTATAGGGCGGGGTGGATGTCAAATTGTAGATCGTATGATGGTAATCCCATCTTAAAATTTCGGTAAATCCAGTAAATTAAGCAGCACCTGCAAAAAAAACTGGATTTCTACCCAAAATCCGAGGTTTTGCTGGCGAGAAATCTAGGCAGCAACCGGGTTTTTAGCCTCAAAGCGCGTAATTGTCGTAAATTTCAGCACTCTGTGGTCAGCCAGCCAAAACTTAACATTCGATGTCAAATTTGGGCTGGCGAGAAATCTCAAACCTGAAATTTCAAATCGCAAATTGCACAATTATGACATCCTGTCTAAACGATCGATCCGCTTGAACAAACGCATAAGAGCAAACCCTGCACCCGCCGCCAGCACGGCAACAGCGACAGCCGGCCAGACTTGATTGCTGACAAACAAAATTGTCGCCGACAAAGTAAAAGCACTCATCAGCAAAGCATAATTCGTGCCCATTTGAGCGCTGCTCATCCGGCGGAGCAAGCGTTCTGTTTCGGCCGAACGGACGCGAATCCGCAAATCTCCCTGTTCGAGTTTATCAATAGTCTCCTCAATCCGGCGGGGCAAACCCAAAGCACTCGAACTCACCTGAGCCGCCTGACGGCCGATTTCGTTAAAAATGCTGCTACTTGTATCATGGCCATTTCCATTAGTCATAAGCTGCATGGCAAAAGGTTGTGCCACCTCCATAAAGTTGAACTCGGGATCTAAGCCTCGGCCCACCCCTTCGATGGTGGAAAAAGCTCGCATTACAAAAGTAAAAGTAGCTGGGAAGCGAAAAGGTTGGTTGTAGGCAATATCGTAAAGGTCGTCCGTAATCGCGCCCACAGACTGATTTTCAAAAGGCTTGTCCATGAAGTTATCCAGCATATACTGGATGCTGCGGCGCACCGGACTCATATCACCCGTTGGCACCAAAGCTCCCAAATTGATCAGAGAATCCATAATCCGCTGTCCATCCTTGGAAGCAATGCCGTAGAGCGTCTCCATCAGTCCTTCGCGGACGTTCGACTGGATTTGCCCCATCATGCCAAAATCGTAGAAAATCAGACAACCGTCAGCACTAACAGCGATGTTGCCGGGGTGTGGGTCAGCGTGGAAAAAGCCGTCGTTGAGCAACTGCCGCAAATAAGCTTTTGCCCCCAACTGAGCAATTAATTTACGATCGATACCGGCCGCTTCCAAAGCTTCGTAGTGGCTGATTTTAATCCCTGGCAGGTATTCCAAAGTCAGCACTCGCGGAGCCGCATACCGCCAATAAACCCTCGGCACCCGCACCCAGTCACAGTTGCTAAAATTGCGGCGAAAAGTATCAGCATTGCGGCCTTCATGGAGATAGTCAATTTCCAGCCACAGAATGCGACAGCATTCCTCATAAATCCCCATCCAATCTCGACCGCGGCCCCACTTAGGATGGTTTTGAAAGTAGCGGGCAATTCCCTTAAGAATTTGCAAATCGATCTCGAACAGTTTCCGCAGTCCCGGTCGCTGCACCTTGACCACCACTTCCGGGCCCGAATGCAGTTGAGCTTTGTGTACCTGACCCAGACTGGCAGCAGCCAGGGGCACTGGGTCAAAGCTGCGGTAGAGTTCTTGAACTGTCTTGCCCAAATCTTGCTCGACAATTACCTCTAACTGCTCGTAGCTGAAAGCAGGCACTTTATCTTGCAGCTTAGAAAGTTCCTCGACAAACTCTGCCGGGAACAAATCGGCGCGGGTAGAAAATAACTGCCCCACTTTAATGAAAGTTGGCCCCAAATCCAAGAGTGTTTCTCGAACCCAGATAGCTTGAAAGCGGCGTCTGGCAACTTTCTTTTCTTCAGTCACGCCTCCCCAGTAGCTCCAATTTTTGCTGTCGAGCCAGAGGGAAGCCAGCCAGAGCAAGACAAAGGCCCAAATGTCGAAGAAGCGCCGCTTCCGGGAGTATTTTTCGCGATTCCAGCGATAAGCTTTACTTTTGTAGGATTTACTAGCAGTTTTTTGCTCATCGGCTTCGCCAGTGTGCTTGGGGGAGCGCTGGCGATTAACAGAGTCATCAAGGAGAGCAGACACTTGGGTTCCCAAATTGCTTATTTTATGTTGTTGCTTTGATTGAAAGTAGGAGCGCAGGAGCGCAAAGCAATGCGCTCACGTAGTAAATAATAGTTGTGGTCGAGTCGATCGCTAGGGCAAACTGCTGCGGTAACGCTGTAATTCCGATCGCACCAGAGCCACTTCGGCGCGCAGCTCGTCAATAGTCGCTTGCAAATCAGCGGGATGGATGTCTTGAATAGTTGTGGTGCTTGCAGTGCCAGTTCTGGTCTGCATCGCCTCATCCGAAGCACGATTTGCCCGTTCCACAACTCGATCGGTGAACTGCCGCAGGCGTTCTCTTTGTTCGGCGTCAAATTTGCCGAGTTCAGAGAAAGCGTTGGTTGCTGCGCTTTCTAATTGCTCGTACAGTGCTTCGGCAAGTGCTCTGCCTACAAAAAAAGCATGAACTGGGGGTTTACTCATCAGAACTATGGGTTTGAAACCCCGTCCTTTTAGGACGGCTTTACATTGAATTGAATCCCCTCGCGGGGTGGAGGGGTATGGTTGCCCCAAGGCGTGAGGTATGGTTGCCTCAATCTCTTTTCGGAGTAAAGTTAGCACGCGCCTTTGTTTAGTGAGCTTGTTAGGTTGAAAGCACTGTTCCTGTTACCTTAGAACTGTTTAACTCTCAACGACAGAGCAAAGGACTAGCTACGCATCCCAGGATGTCGTGACTCGAAAAACGTAGTCAGTTAAGACTGAGGCCCGTCAGAACGGCTTGTTAGATTTCTCCTTCAAGCCTCATGCCGTCAGGGCTGAGGTTCCTGACAAAAAATCTCTGTGCGCTTCCGCAACAAATTATAACTTGCTTGTCCCCAAGGATGCTTGCTCCCAAAGGAAGGAATTTTGGGGGAATTGACACTCCCTCCCCGAGTGTCGGGGATGGGATTCTTGAGAGTTAGAACAGTTTAAGGCGCAACGGCTTAGCCCCGAAGCCTCGCTTACACTCGCTCAAATTCCAGATGGGGGTTGCTTTATACCAAAATGTTTGCAGCTTGGCAGTATTAATACGCGACCTCACACCACCTCAGCGCCGCGCACATATTCTAACATAATTCAAATCAAAATAGGAAAGCGTCCTGCATTTTTTTGCGGGCATTTGGATTTCACAGGGAATAGGAAATATTCGATAAACTCAGACGGCGACTGTTGGGATTTCCAGATTCGACGGAAGTTTTTGGAAGATAGTCGTTGGCTAGGTTTGGCTTTATTATCTCAACTACTGAGCAGATATTTGCTGAGTCATAAAATCAAGTATTTGTCCGCACTTTTAACCAACAAAAACCATACTAATTTGTCGCAGGTTCGGGAAAAGGCACTGTGGGTTCTGCCACAGGGGGTGGTGAATCAGGTGCGATCGAACTATCTGAATTGTTGCCACTGGGACTTGGTATCGCAGGCTCAGGCGATCGCTCGATCGGCGACGATATTACTGGCGACGGGGATTCCGACGGCGGCAGGGTTTCAGCGCTAGCACTCTCAGCGGCAGGCGGGGCGGGTGCGGCGGGCGGTTCTGGCGGCAGGGGCGCAACTTCCGGTACCGGTGCGGCTTCTGGTTGGGGCTCTGGCTCGATTTGGGCTTGAGGCTCTGGAATGGGGGACTCAGAAGGCTCCTCTGCGGGATCGGGCGTCGGGGATGGCTCCGGTTCCGCTTCGGGTTCTGGGGCGGGAGTTTCCTGGCTTGGAGACTCAGAAGGTTCTGCGCTAGTTTCTGAGGGCTCGATCTGTTCGGGAATGTTGCTGCTGTCTAAGGGGGGTTTGGGACGCTTGTTGAGTTCGATCGGGTAGAGAGGGCTGCTTTCGACAGACGGCTGCCCGAACATCGGCCCTGACAAATCGCGGGATTTGAGCAAATCTTCCAGAGATGGGAAGGATTCAATTTGGGAGCGATTGCTGCTGAGACTGGTGCGGTTGTAGTGCCAAGCCAGGTCAAAACCCATCCAGCCTGCAATTGCAGCCGTTACGACAAACGCCAGCAAAGTCAACTGCGGCGGGGGAGGTGCGGGCAATCGCAGACTTTGCTTGCCTTTTCTGTTTGCTGATACTCGTTCTGTTTCTTGCAGCATGGTGAGCCAATTTTCCACTGTCTGAGGGCGGTTGTGGGGGTCGATTTCGAGTCCCTGAAGGATGGCTCGCTCGATTCCTGGGCTGAGGTTGGGCTGAAATTGCCGCAACTCAGTCAGGGGAATACGATCGCGCAGGGGTGCTGCTACGGGCGCCACGCCGGAGAGTAAGTAGTAGAGGGTGGCTGCGATCGCGTAGATGTCAGTGGCCGGTGTACATTTACCGTCATAGAGGTATTGTTCGATCGGCGCGTACCCAGGGGAGAGCAAGTTAGTGTGGGTTTGTTTGGTGCCGGCGGTAAAGCCGCGCGCAATTCCGAAATCTATTAACATTACTACGTGAGAATCGGCTCGCCGGATAATATTTTCTGGCTTGATATCTCCGTGCAGCAATCCGCTGTGGTGAACTGTACTTACGGCTGAGGCTATTTGCCGAATATAGTGAAGGGCCTGGGCTTCTGGCAGCGGCCGATCGGTTTCGACTATTTGGGCAAGAGTTTGGCCGGGAATGTAGTCCATTGCGATAAAAGACTGTCCGGCTTCTTCAAAAAAGTCGATTACTCTGACAATGTTGGAATGCTGACACCGCGACAGGCGTTGGGCTTCGGCAATAAACTGCTGCTGAAATTGGGCAGATTCTGGGTGTTGGCGCAGACTTTCGTTGAGGGTTTTGAGTACGACGGTTTGGTTTAAATGGGTGTGGATAGCTCGGTAAGTGATGCCGAACCCTCCTATCCCTAAAGTCGCGTTAATTTTGTATTTGCCCTGTTGCAGGACTGTTGCTGGCGCTAAGTTCATCTTCAGTTGATGCCGTTTCCCAAACTATGCTACCGCCTTTGGGTTATTTCGCAGAGTTAGGGGTTTTAAGCAGTTGCCAAAATACGTAGGTTTGTCTAGGTTTTTCTAAGAATTAGACGGAAACCAACAATAATTGTGATAAACTGGGGAAACGCTTGATTAGTGCGGGAAGAATAAAGCTTACTGGGTGTGAAAACCACAGAAAAACACTCTTGCTCAAACGGATCGTCAAAAAAACCAAATATTTCAAGTCCTCTGCTAATTAGGCAGTCTCTAACTGGGAAGAGTAGGCCAACCTGAGCAATCAGGAAGCATATAGCACTTGCTCTAGGCAAAACATAGACCGCTAAGTTTGATTTAGAGATTTCTGTAGGTTTTTAGGAGCGGTTCACAGCCGTTGACATTTTACCTAGATTTACCTAGGTTTTAGTTACTAAATTATCGGTAAATTGACGAACAGACTAATTAGCGTTGGTGATGTCTCTCGAAAGAGAATGCGTAACCTTTGAAAAAGACCTCGCCAGCGACGTTTCGGAAATAAAAGAAACTCATTGAAAAACTTGCAAATCCTGCGCGAAGCGATTAATCTACTAGGATGCAACCACATTGAGAGGTCGAATCAATGGCTACCTTAACTTACTGTAAAGGCTTACCCACGCCAGCAGATGAACTCAACGAACTTGGATTTACAGATTTCGAGATGTTCTTGGAAGCTTACGCCCCAATTTTCTTTCTCTGCAAGTATTGAAACAGTCAGCCACTTACTTTTAAATACAGACTTCAAGAAATCCGATTGGAACACACACTTACAGCACACCTACGGCATCAATAAGCGCCATGCAAATGGCGTAATTAGTGCTGCCAAAGGTCGTGTAGACGGCGCTAAAGAGCACAGAATTTTACACGTAAAGACTCTTGAAGGAAAGATTAAATCCATTAGTGCGTGGCTCAAGAAAGCCGAGCGTAAGTTGGCATTAGCTCGTAAATTTTATGCCAAGAAAAAATGGCAGAATTCCAAGACAGGTTGTAATTTCCCCATAGCTTGCTCGCTCCAATACAAATCTACCAATTGGCAGAGCTTACGCTTTCAAATACACCATAAAAAGCGGAGACTGACCCGGTTAACGAATAGGCTCGAACACTTAAGACTCAAGCCAATCAAAGTCTTCGTCCCTCACAGTGATATTTTCGTTGTCGGTTCCAAGGACGAGTCTTTCGGTAATCAAGTTTCCCAGTGGAATGGGAACACAATAACTTTTAGAGTCCCCAAATGCTTAGAGTCACGATTCGGGAAAGCCGTATCTTCCGAGGTGGGTGATTTCAGTCGCAACATAAATAGACTACCAGAATGCGGTGCTAAGACCTGGCATTTCTACCGTAAAAACGGAAAGTGGGTTATTGCCTTGCAATTTACTCCCAAGCCGGTGAATCAAGTTTCTAGAAATAGGATGTACGGTTGCATTGGTATCGATATGAATCCTGGTGTGCGACTCGTTGGCTAGAAACCAATCCTAAAAAGGGTTAGGGGGATTAGCCGCAAGGTAGAACCTTGACAACTGAATGACCATGTAGGTGAGAGTCAGTATCCTAGAAACCTCAAATCCTACCCCGCAGGTGCAGCGGTGAAAGCACATCCCCCAGGTTCGAGACTAGCCATCAACGCCTGAAGCGGGGATGAAAGGTGGTACTACTGGAAGCCTAATCCGGTATCCATCGAGCAAAGTACCCACGAGTAAAGCCACGGCTTGAAGATGCGTTTGAATCGTCATTATCATGAACCAGCGAAATAAGGCTAAATGCGCTGGAGCCAAAAGGCAAAGGATAAGGAGCTGGCAATTACCTGGTTGACCAACAAGCACTTCCTATAAACCTGGCGAAAAGCATCACTCTAAAGGTACATACTATGGTCGTTCGGAACGAGATAACCTCTCGTCTGCTCTCAGGAGGTCGAATACTTGAGTAGGTGCTAACCGTATGCAGCGAGTAGGGGAGATTAAGTCAGAAGCGAAGGTCTGGGGTAATGCCCAGAATATGCAAACAGACTTACGGTGATTTGGATGATAAAGTCCCAAGTAGTGAGTATATATGTCTAATACACAGTCTCAACAACTGATGGTGGAATGGCACTCTATTAACTGGCGCAAGCTAGAGCGTAGCGTGTATAAGCTCCAAAAGAGAATTTATCAAGCCTCTGCCCGTGGTGATGTGAAAGCATATCGCAGACTCCAAAAGACGCTGATGAAGTCATGGTCAGCAAGAGCTTTAGCGGTTCGTAGAGTTACCCAGGATAACCAAGGGAAAAAGACGGCAGGTGTAGATGGCGTTAAATCGCTGACTCCAAAGCAACGTGTAGAACTTACTGGTAACTTAAACCTGGGTACAAAGGTCAGCCCAACTAGGCGGGTATGGATTCCTAAGCCTGGAACGGGAGAAAAGCGACCTTTGGGCATACCTACAATGAAAGACCGAGCCTTGCAAGCACTTGTCAAACTGGCACTAGAACCAGAATGGGAAGCGCGATTTGAACCGAATTCATACGGGTTCAGAGCCGGACGCTCATGCCATGATGCGGTAGAAGCAATATTTAATGCAATTAGGCTTAAGCCTAAATACGTACTAGATGCCGATATTGCCAAATGTTTTGACCGCATCGACCAAGAAGCGCTGCTAATAAAATTAAATACATTCCCCACCATCCGCCGACAAGTTCGAGCCTGGTTAAAAGCGGGAGTGATGGAATCAAAGCAGTTGTTTCCAACATCTGAGGGTACGCCACAGGGCGGGGTAATATCCCCGTTACTGGCAAATATTGCCCTTCACGGGATGGAAGAACGAATTAAGCAATACGCCGATACCTTTCCCACTAAAAGTGGTCTAGGTAAACGGGATAACCGTAGAAGCATAAGTTTAATTCGTTATGCCGACGATTTCGTGATTCTCCACGAAAACTTAACCGTTGTCCAAAGATGTAAAGAGATGATATCTGAATGGTTAAAAGGCATGGGTTTGGAATTAAAGCCCAGTAAGACGAGACTCGCTCACACTCTTATACAGTATGAGCAAGAAAAACCAGGGTTTGATTTCCTTGGTTTTACGATACAACAATTTCCACAAGGAAAATATCACTCGAAGCAGGGATTTAAGACAATCATCACCCCAAGTAAGCAGAAGCAAAAGGTACATTACGAACAAATCGCTAGGGTTATTGAAGCTCACAAGGCAGCACCGCAAGCGGCGCTAATCAGCAATTTAAACCCAGTTATCATGGGATGGGCTAACTACTACGCGACTGTAGTAAGCAAGGAAGCTTACTCAGATATTGACTACCTCATGTACCAAAAGTTAAGCGCTTGGGCAAAACGCCGCCACCCCAAAAAGAACGGGGGATGGGTGTCAAAAAGGTATTGGCAGTCCATAGGCGGTGATAACTGGGTATTCGCAACCAGGAAGGAAGGTTTGACCCCACTTCGGTTACTAAGCCATGCCGACACACCAATAGTGCGTCATGTGAAAGTTAAAGGCGAATCGTCACCATACGACGGAAATCTGGTTGTGCGAATCGAAGCCGCACGAGAGAGTGGGAAACTCAAAGACTCCCCTGGCAAGCGCTCAAATGCCAGTGT
>NZ_JAUBUJ010000151.1:0-12756 GCF_036705405.1 Microcoleus sp. B13-B6 | reverse complement strand
TTTGTCCCAATTTGAATGTTGATGCGAACAGGAGAGGGAAATAAATTCAGGGGATTGATTTGTCGCCACATAGACATCGCCAGCACAAACACCCCCGCCGATGCGAGTACAAGTGCGATGAGTTGCCCAAAGTCAACCCAGTCTAAAAAGCTGGTGGAAGTCTGGCGGGTAAAACCACACACAGGGAACGAACCGTCGTTAGTCCAATCTAGGGTGTCTACACTGTCTACACGTTCTGAGTCAAGCGGTTCAGGCGTGGTGTCTACAGTGTCTACACTCAAACTGTCTACACTGTCTACATTCACTGTGTCAAGCGATTCACCGTCAACGAGGTACAGTTCCAGCAGCGCTTCCCATGTAGCAGTCTTGCTAAGTTTCCCGAACTGTCTGGCATCTTCATTGGTGAAGCCACGGTCAAAGGCGATCGCCTTTAATTGGTCAATGCGACGGTAGCTGACGGTGGGTTTAGTCATGACAAAACCCCGTCAACTCAATCATTAAGAGTTGCGATCGTCCGCAAAGACAACCGTCTAAAAATGTCATAATTTATCGGCTCCAAACGTTCCAACACAACGATTTGGGGAAGTCGTGACTTGTTAAGCATTTCCAGTGCTTAGCAGTCGCGCATCAATCTTCCTTAGTTACTCACGATTGCAGACTTCCACTTCCTTGTCAAGACAGGAAGTGTAAAACTTTGTGTCGCAATGTATACAATTGTAAATTAACACTTAATATAAACTGTCATACTAACTAAATATAATTGTCACAACAACTGTCTGTCAAATTATTCCAACTGTCACAAGTAAAAATACGCATTGACTGCGAAAAAAATTCACATTTACGCCGTAAACTATATATTTCAACGCATTAAACCCAAAAACAACTGGATTTTTAACACTCAGTAAAATCAACTGTCACTATATATACTATATATTGACACATTAAACCGTCACATATACAACTGTACCAGTAATACCAGCGCTACAATCGCTGAAAGCTTTTATCAGCAATGGTTCCAGCACACACACAGGAAGTGCGTGTTTTTTGGCTTAAAATCAGATGCCTGTCGCGTCCCGGTGTTGATTTTGTACGCAAGAAAATCTACAAAAAAATTGCCTCTAGAATCAACATCCCAACAGCATCAAAGCGGGCGCAAATGCTCCAAAATCTTGCCGTCTAAATACACGGCATTAATCACCTTCTCAGACGTATCGCACCACTTAGCAACAACCGCACTCGGTACACCCTTACCAACTTGTTCGCTGATAAAAGTGTCCCGACAAGAGTAGGGAGTAGTAGTTTTACGATGTCCTTCAATCTCGCGAGTTTTCTCAGTGATTGGGTCAACCAACTTGTGCCAAGTGCGAATAGTGAAATTGCTGTAATTAATCGCCCCGCCCTTCTTGGGTGAGGGAAAAACCAGACTGTTTTTGTCCGTCAAGTTTTCCGGCTCAAAACCTCTTAAAAACTCGCTTAATTCCTGATTACAAGGGAACCTACGACGCTTGTTGTTTTTACTACCATCAACCCTAGTCTCTATCCCGCCCGGATGCTGCACACTGCCGTTAAACACAACGTGAGAAAAGTCTGAGGCAATATCGCGCCACCTCAAGCCAACAGCCTCAGAGGGACGGCATCCAGTCATGAACCAAAACTGCACCAAAGGGTAATAGTAGCAAAGCTTCTGCCCTCCATAACCCCTGCCGTTCCAATTCCCTTTGTGGTTCTTGAAAGCTTCTAATACCAGCGCCTTTTCTTCGGGACTAAAAGCGTTAGGTTCAGGGTCACTTTGCCAGTTGTGTTTTGGCAAGTCGGCTGCCATCCCGTTAAAAGGGGAAGCGGACAACCTGGTAATAATTTTAAATTTAATCCCCCATTCAACCGCTGCATTCACGTATGTCAAAACTCGCTTAGTCATGCTGTTAGTAGTGTCGCCTAGCAGCCACGCGCGTACTTGCAAAGCATTATCCTCGGACAAACTTTGGTAGGGACAGCGGTCAATATAAGCTTGAATGCTCGTTACTAAATAGTGAAAAGTTGTGGGCTTGACAGCAGGTTTTTTGAATTCTAAATATCTCTCAAACAATTTAGTTAGAGTCAGTTCCGGCTTAGGCTTGATTGTCTCAATAACAGTCAGGTGAGTCTGTGACTTGTATTTCTTGAGTGTGGGGTCAAAGCGCTCAAACTTGATGTCAGATTCAATCAACTGTGCTTTAGCCTCTGCCAGTTCCCAGTTTTCAGGGGTATCTGCCATCCCCAAAGACAGGTATTTTTGCTCCCCCCCGTACAAATGTCTTGGCAGCTGTAACCGCAGTCTCCCCTCGCGAGCTGCTACCACCACGGAACCGTAAGAAGCTTTCCCGCCCGATTTGGGAGTTTTAGTCATGTATTTTTGCTCAAACTCGATCGACCAATTTTACCAAACTGACTACGGTTTGACTACGAAAACAGTGGACGGCAAAAACATTTTGCGAGAAATCGTTACGGGACAAAGGGTTTGTCGATTCATTCCTATCGCTTCCCATGCTGAACGTCGTGGGTTCGAGTCCCACCGTCCGCTTGCGCGAACAGTATTTAAAACCCTTGATAAATCAAGGGTTTTGGCGTTTCTAGGGCTTTTTCTCTGTGGTTGCACGGGATGTTTTTGGAGATAAATACAGAGTTTTTGGAGACAAATACAGGGTTGTTGATGGCTGCTTGGAGACAATTTGGAGACAAAATTGGAGACAATCAAGTGCCTAGACTTGCCAATACGTCCAACACAGTTTCCATATCCGCCAAATCAGCCCTCGACTTTTTGGGTGGTACTTTTAACCCCCATTCCGCACCTCTACTAGACGTAGGGGTCATGGTAAAATTTCAAAATCGACAGGACAACGTTAGCCCTTTGGAGACAAATTCGAGACCACACGGGATACAAAAATCAGCTCGGAGGATGTAACCCTTTGCCAGTATCGGGTTCCATGAGTGATGCTTACCTCTTCCGCTGAACCTCGTGGGTTCGAGTCCCACCGCCCGCTTTGACTGAATTTTCATATAATTTAATTATGAAATTTAATTACTCTTATCCATTCAATCTATGGCTTATTTCTTAACCGCTGCTTTATATAAGTTCGTTGAACTACCTGATTTTGCTGACCTGAAAGTACCGCTACTCGATTGTTGCAACAACAACAACGTCAAAGGCACTATCTTACTGGCCCAAGAAGGCATTAATGGCACTATTGCCGGCTCGTCCGAGGGCGTACACGCAGTGCTGGCATTCTTGCGTAGTGACCCGCGTTTTGCGGATATGGTACACAAGGAATCTTTCTCGGAAAAAGCACCTTTTTACCGTCTGAAAATACGCTTGAAGCGCGAAATAGTCACGATGGGAGTACCGGACATTAATCCCCGCCTCATGGCTGGCAAATATGTTAAGCCTGATGAGTGGAATAAGCTGCTTGACGATCCCGATGTTGTCGTGGTTGATGTGCGTAACGACTTCGAGGTATCTCTGGGTACTTTTGAAGGCGCTATTAATCCCAAAACAAAAAGCTTTTCTGAGTTACCTGAATGGGTGCGGCGGGAAACTGCTTTACGCAATAAACCCAAGGTGGCAATGTTTTGCACGGGTGGTATTCGCTGCGAGAAATCTACTGCTTTTTTGCGTAGTCAAGGTTTTGAGGAAGTCTATCATCTCGAAGGCGGAATTTTAAAATATTTGGAAACGGTGCCGGAAGCAGAAAGTCGTTGGGAAGGTGAATGTTTTGTCTTTGATGAACGGGTTTCTGTTGGTCAGGACTTAAAGCCGGGTAACTATGAACTTTGTCGCGGTTGTCGTCACCCGATTAGTCAGGAAGATAAGGCTTCTGAATTCTTTGTGCTTGGTGTGAGTTGTCCTCATTGTCATGACTCCAAAACGGAAACCAAAAAACAAGCCTTATCTGAACGTCAACGTCAGATTGAGCTTGCTAAGCGTCGCAACCAAGTACATATAGGCGCGCGCTACGATGCGAAGGAAAAAGTAGATGAGGTCTGCGACTAATATAGCAATCCTAAATGAGTCGTAAATTTTTTACCCCACCCCAGCCCTCCCCTTACCAAGGGGAGGGAGTTAGAAATTCACAAATGATTTAGGATTGCTATAGTATTAAAACTAAAGTCCAAGAAACCCGGTTTCTACGAAAAATCTTGTTTGGCGACGAGAAATATCGAAAGAAACCGGGTTTCTGACCCGAAAAACCCGATCGCGCGATCGACTAATTATATCGTTTTCGGTTGCATCGGAATCATAAAATCGAGTCAACAGTCAACAGTCAACAGTCAACAGTCAACAATAATTCCGGTGCAACCGGAATTGATATAATATGTCAGCAACATACCCGATTTTGTATTCCTTCCGCCGCTGTCCCTATGCTATGCGCGCGCGCTTGGCCTTGATGGTTAGCAATCGGGTGTGTGAGTTACGGGAAGTTGTTTTGCGAGACAAACCACCAGAGATGTTGGAAGTATCTCCCAAAGGTACAGTACCAATATTAATTGATGTTGACGGGCGGGTACTCGATCAAAGTATCGATATCATGTTGTGGGCATTGAGACAACACGATCCTGACAAATGGTTGATGCCACAGCAAGGTTCTGTTACAGAAATGCTGGAACTAATCGCTCTATTTGATGATAGGTTTAAATATCATCTTGACCGTTATAAGTACCCGGATCGTTATCCAGGTGTTGATGCCCAAATACATCGTTATGAGGGTTCTTTATTCCTGGAAAAACTCAACTCACAGTTAAGTGCCACTAAATATTTGTTTGGTAACAATGTAGCATTGGCTGATATGGCGATCGCACCTTTTGTTCGTCAATTTGCTCATACAGATCAAACTTGGTTCAACGAACAGCCTTGGCCTGGGCTACAAGCTTGGTTAGCAGGGTTCACAGAGTCGGAAATTTATAGCAGTGTGATGCAGAAATATCCGAAATGGGAATCCGGGAATCTAGGCGTTATTTTTCCTTCCTCGTAATTAGTTATTCAGGACTTACGGACTCAAGGGCGTTGAATCAAGGGTTTGAGATTGTTTCACTAGGTTTTCTTGGGACAGAAAATGGTAGTAGGTGCGTCAGTCCTATTATACTTATTCGCTGTCAGCATATTTATTCAATGCCCAAAATGTTAGTTACCATGCTAAACTTATTGTTTTCCGAATGCCAGATTGACCGAAAGCATCGAGGATACCCGCCACGTGATTCATTCCTTCGGAGACTCAAGACGGAGAAATCAAAAACGTGTATCCGATGAAACTTGCCGAACGTATTTATCCGTGGTGTCAATGCTTCAAATCTAAAATCTAAAATCTAAAATCTAAAATCGATTGACTGTCATTTGACTAGAAAAGTGACGGCGGCAAAAATCGCATTTTGCTAAAATTTTTAACTTGAAAGGCGTTAGTGTATTCTAGTAAGTATTGTCAGGCTGAAATTATGATTGATGTTGGTTCGTTAGTTCGATCGCCCAGAAACGATTTGGGAGTCGGAAAAGTTGTTGAGGTATCGCGTATCGAGGCGGTAGTTGAATATTTTTGCTCAGTTAAAAATCGCATCCGCAAAACCGTGCCCTTAAGTCTACTGCAAGAAGCTAGACTTCAGCGCCAAACCCGCTGCTACCTCTGGAGTACCACTCAGGAAAGATGGATAATTGGGCGAGTTTATGATTGGGATGAAGATAAATTAGAGTACGAAATTGACCTGCCCGACAGCCAAAGTTTGCAAGCTGTTGAAACCGAACTTTACGTTCGCTGCAATATCCCGATCGCCGATCCGATCGACATTTTAGCAGTCAAAGGCCAAGAAACGCCGTATTTTCACGATCGCCGATTGGCATTTGTTCAATCTGCGATCGAACAGCGGGCCGTCAGCCGCGGCATGACCGGTTTAATTTCTGCTAACATAGACCTCTATCCGCACCAAGTTGAAGTCGTGCGGCGCGTCCTAGAAGACCCAATCGTGCGCTATTTATTGGCAGACGAACCAGGACTGGGAAAAACAGTAGAAGCCGGCACAATTCTCCGCCAATTCCTGCTAGATGAACCCAACGGACGCGCTGTGGTACTGGTTCCGAAATACTTGCTCGAACAGTGGCGGCAGGAGTTGGAAAATAAATTCTATTTGTCTCATTTTGCTGACCGAGTGCAGCTTGTTGCTGTTAGCGAAATCAATCAAATTAGCCGCAACGCTAACCTGGATTTTCTGATTGTTGATGAAGCGCATGATGTGGCGGCAATGGCAAATTCGAGCGATCGCGCTCAGCAGCAGTCCTTTGAACTCTGTCAGAAACTAGCTCAGAAAAGCAAAAATGTATTGTTATTATCTGCAAGGCCAGTTCTCGGCCACGAGCAAGATTTTCTAACGATGCTGCACTTGCTAGATCCCACAACTTACCGTCTTGATGACCTGGAAAGCTTCAAGGAACAGGTGCAAAACCGTCAAGAAATCGGCCGCGCTTTGCTAGATTTCCGAGAAAATTCCCAGCCTGCTGTTTTGCAAACAAAACTCGCTCAACTTCGCACTATTTTTGCCAAAGATGATTATTTAATCGGATTAGCAACAGAGTTAGAAAGTTGTTTGAAAACTAAAGAAACAGCAGAACAGGCTCGGCTTGTCCGAACTATTCGCACTCACGTTAGCGATACCTACCGCCTCCATCGTCGCATCCTTCGCAACCGCCGGGATGCGGTTGAAGATGTGATTTTCGAGCGAGATGCTGTCCCCAAAACTGAGTACGATCTGAATGATGAACAGTGGTCGGAAATTCAAACCGTACTCGATAAATGGCGCACAGTGGCTCCCAAGTCGAGCGAATATCAGAGAATTTTTCTGCTATTTTTCCGCGCTTCTGGTACTTGGCTGAATGTTTTAGAACGGGTTGTCAAAGCTCGTTTGCAGAAAAAATCGACTCCAGAACTCGATCGCGAATTTGGACAAAATGACACGGCGATTTTGACCAAAACTGCGCTGTTTCCCGAAGAAAGGGAAATGCTGGAAACCTTGCTCAATACCCTGGAAAAGCCCCAGGAAGGGCTGGATCGACTGAGTTTGTTACGAATCGCGGTTCTCCGATTTCTGGCAGTTGCTTTGAAGGTTCCGCGCGAGTATCACAGCAAACCTCGCGATTTGCTGTCGAGAATTCAACAGCAAATTAAACGACCGATTCCGGGCGAGCGTTTCCCGAAAATTGTGATTTTTACCAGTTTTACTGCAACTTGTAAAGAGATTGCGGAAAATTTAGCTAAAATCTTTGGTAAAAATGCGATCGCCAGCCATGACACGAGCAAATCGGCTGATGATGTTGAGGCTAGTCTCAAGCGGTTTAAGACTGAGCCGCATTGTTTTATCTTAGTGTGCGATCGATCGGCCGAAGCAGGGGTAAATCTGCAATTGACAGATTGGTTAGTTCACTTCGATTTGGCGTGGTTTCCCAACCAGTTAGAACAAAGACTCGGCAGAGTCGATCGCATTGGCAGCAAAATGGGAGTGCAATTTTGTTTGTTTGCAGGCCCGGATTTGCCAGAGAGTCCCCACGAAGCTTGGTTTCAAGTTTTAAAAGATGGGTTTGATATCTTCAACAAATCTATTGCCAGCCTTCAGTTTTATGCTGAGGAAAAACTTCTCAAACTTGAAGAAAAGTTGTTTGCTGAGGGAGGCAAGGGCTTATCCAGCGAAATTGAAGCGATTAAAACTGAAATCGCACAAGAGAAAATCAAAATTGACGAACAGTACGTTCTCGATGAAATTGATACTCTGGATGACAGTGCATCTCAGTATTTTGAATCTCTCGACAACTGCGATGCTAAGCATAAAGAAATGCAGCGGGCTACTGAAGGTTGGTTGTGTCAAGCTCTTCACTTCAAACAAATCGAACATCCGAGTATATCGGGGTTGATGCGCTATAAACCTACTCAAAAAACGTTAATTCCCTCGAACGATTTGATGACCAGATTGGTTCCTTATTGCCAGCAATATGGCAGTTACAATCGCCGCATTGCTTATCAGAATGCGGATGTCGCTCTTTACCGCATTGGTGAGGGGTTGATCGATGCAATTAGCTCTTATATTCGCTGGGACGATCGCGGTCAAGCTTTTGCCATGTGGCGGCATGATGAAAGTTGGGATGCTGCGCCTGGGAAGGAGTGGTTCGGCTTTCAGTTTAATTATTCAATCCAGACTGATGTGCAGCCAGCCAAGCAAGTTTTGCAAGCACAAAACATCGAAAATTACAACTTGAAAGCTTTGCAGCGCCGCGCTGATGCTCTGTTTATCCCAATATTTGAAACTGTGTTTGTAGATGCTCGCAGTGAGCAGATGTCTCTGGTGGAAGATGCGGAACTTCTGGCGATTCTGCAGCGGGATTATAAGGGGAAAGGTGGGCCGAATCGGGATTATAATTTGTCGAAAAATCGCACGTCGCTGATTGACAGTTTTGTCGATCCGCTAGAATGGGATGATTTTTGTCAAAAGGGACGGGTGGTATCGGAGGAGTTGCTGCGCGGGCGATCGGCTTTTGTGGAAATGTGCGATCGATCTGCTGTTACTGCTGCTATCCAACTAGAAAACCGGGTGAATCAATTGCAATTGCGGTTGAATCGACTTTCTAAATCCGAACAACTTTTAGAATCGGTTTTGGCTGATGAAATTAGTACGGAAAGTTTGTTGAGTCAAGCGGTTTTAGCTGGGATTCGCCGCCCGCACATGACTCTTGAGTCTGTGGGATTTATGGTGATTTCTGGGCGTCCTCCTGTAAAGTCGGAGGATGAGGGATAATTTGTTTGGGAGGGCGATCGCTCTTTTTGGGGGCGATCGCTTTTTAGCAACCGCAGATGCAGGCGGATAAACGCGGATGGACGCAGATGAAGGAAAGGGCGATCCGTTTTATCTAAACTGGGGAAGTGACAGCAATTTTTAGGTTATGGGACTGCAAAAATGATAAGATAAAAGCAGTAGTAATGAGTAGCAGTAAGGAACCCCACGCTTAAAAGCGGGGGCTTTTAGGAAGTCCGGCTCGATCGCCAGCGGTGCAAGAAGAAAGCCCGAACCTTACCAGAGACAGGATTAGACCTACGTTTTTAGAGTCATGATACCGGAAAATGCGACGCTAGTTTTCCGCTCTATCGCCAAAAGTTAAACAGGATTAACGGGGTTAAACCAGTGCTTTTGGCATAACAAGCTCCTAAAACATTCAAGGGAGCGAACTTTACCCAGCAATGGAGGACTTTGTGTCTAATTTCGTTTTTGTACTTGATATCCACAAACGACCGCTCAATCCAATTCGTCCAGGATTGGCTCGCAAATTGCTAACCACTGGCAAAGCTGCTGTTTTTAAAAGATATCCATTCACACTCATTCTCACGGTAGAGATAACAGCACCCCAGGAACCAATCACTCTTAAATTAGACCCTGGCTCCAAGGCTACTGGAATCGCATTAGTGCAAGGAAAAGACGTAATCTTTGGTGCAGAACTAGCTCACCGAGGTCAAGCTATTAAAGCTGGTCTGGAGTCTCGCCGTTCATTGCGTAGAGGCAGAAGAAATCGTCATACCCGCTACCGAAAAGCTAGATTATTAAACAGAACTCGCTCGAAAGGGTGGTTGGCTCCAAGCTTGCAACATCGTGTAGAAACAACCTTAACTTGGGTAAAGAGATTGAGGAAAGTTGCTCCCATTGCTTCTGTTTCGCAAGAACTTGTGCGGTTCGACTTGCAACAATCAGAAAACCCAGAAATTAGTGGACTGGAGTACCAGCAAGGCGTTCTATACGGCTACGAGATCCGCGAATATTTATTGAACAAATGGGACAGAAAGTGCGCGTATTGTGGAATTACGGATATGCCACTACAAGTCGAACACATTCATCCCAGAGCCAAAGGCGGATCTAATCGAATTTCTAATCTGTGCCTTGCTTGTGATACTTGCAACAAAAAGAAAGGCACTCAAGATATTGAGCAATTCCTATCTAAAAAGCCCGATATTTTAAAGCGGATTCTCTCCCAAGCAAAACGTTCCTTAAAAGATGCAGCAGCAGTTAATTCAACTCGCTGGGCGTTGTTTAACGGACTCCGTTTGACGACTGGTTTACCAGTTTCTACTGGCAGTGGTGGCTTAACAAAATTTAATCGCACTCGTTTGCAGCTACCTAAATCCCACTGGTTAGATGCTGCTTGCGTAGGCAAAGTCGAAGAATTAAAGGTGCTGACTTTTCAACCGCTGTTAATAAAAGCAGCCGGACACGGTACTCGACATATGTGTGGCACAAATAGGTTTGGCTTCCCAGTTCGACACAGATCGAAAAAGCAGATCCATTTTGGTTTTCAAACGGGCGATATTATCAGCGCTACCGTCACCGCAGGCAAGAAAGTCGGTTCCTACGTGGGACGAGTTCTTTGCCGTGCATCCGGTTCGTTCGACATCGCTACAATGAAGGGAAGAGTAGCAGGAATTAGCCATAAATATTGCAAACCTATTCACAAAAAAGATGGCTATTCCTATGGATTTTGATTCAAGGCGACTGAAGTCGCAGCCGCTTTCCTCCCCATGTCGGTAGCCCGGGGCTTGTCGCTCGTTTTTTGGTGATTTAGTTAAAAGCCACGCTTCGGCCTGACATCAAAGCGCGTCGATCGCATGGAAATTAAACCGCACAGCCAAAATGAAGAAGTCTCAGATAAAAATTCTGCTCGTAGAGGACGATGGAGGGCTGAGAGCAACACTGGCAAATGTGTTGGAAGCAAATCATTACGGGTTGGATCGGGCAAATGATGGACAAGTGGGCCTAGACTTGGCAGCAGCAATTGAGTACGATCTAATTGTGTTAGACGTGCAGGTTCCCAAACTCGATGGAATTAGTCTATGTCGGCAATTGCGATCGCAAGGCTACCACAAACCGATCCTGTTAATGACGGCAAAGGATTCAGATGCGGAGATGGTGGCTCTTCTCGATGCGGGCGCCGATGATTACATCAGCAAGCCTTTTGCTACGGAAGTATTACTGGCAAGAATACGAACTTTATTGCGACGCAGTAAAGCACTTTCCCCAGGAGGTTCTACTCAGAATTCAGCGGCTAATACATTGACTTGGGGAGAGCTTTGTTTAGATTTAGAGTCTGGTAGAGTGACATTTTGCGAACAAATAATTTCACTGACACCGACCGAATATAATCTGCTGGAATTATTACTGCGAAATCCCGATCGCATCTTTAGTCGCAGTGCTATTTTGGATCGTTTGTGGGGATTTGATGAGGCACCAACCGATCGCGCCATTATCACTCATATTAAGGATGTCAGAAAGAAATTGAAGGCCGGCGGCTTAACTGAAGAAATCATCGAAACAGTTTATGGCATGGGCTATCGACTGAAACCGTACACCCAATCTGCATCGTCTAGTTCAAATAATCTTGGGATTGAGCGCACCAAAAAACATCAATCTCACGGGGTAGATAAGTCCGAAAGCTACAAAGTGTTAGAGCGGTTTCGGGGATGCTTCAACCAACAAATTGCTGTATTGGAACAGGCAAAAACTGCTCTATTAGCAGGAAATTTAGAAACAGAATTACAGCACGCGGCCAAACATGAAGCTCATAAATTAGCTGGCTCTCTGGGATCTTTTGGTTATCCCGAAGGCTCGAAATTGGCACGCTCGGCAGAGCATTTGCTAATAAAATATCGCTCTTTGACTGCTGAGGAAATTACCCGCTTCTCGGAATTGGTGACAGGATTACAGCAGGAATTAGCCAAAACACCGATTACATCAACGGCTGTACCAGTTTCTACTATTTCAACTTTCAACTATCGGGTTTTGGTAGTTGATGATGATGCTGCATTAACGGAGCGATTGAAAGTAGAATCCGAAGCTTGGGGATTGCGGATGAAAATTGCGCCGAATATTACTGCTGCCCGATCGCGTCTTGCTTTGTCAATGCCCGATGTGATGTTACTAGATTTAAGTTTTGCAGAGACAGAGGAAGATGGATTGACGCTACTGCGAGAACTCACCGAGCGATCGCCTACTCTTCCTATAATTGTCTTTACCGGACGAGATAGTCTTGCCGATCGCTTGGCAGTATCGCGCTTAGGTGCTAAGCAATTTCTGCACAAACCTGCAACCACCGAGCAAATTTTTCGAGCCATCGCCCGTGTTCTACCCAGTCCCAAAACTTCAGAAGCCAAAGTCTTAATCGTAGATGATGACCCTGTGATGCTGGTTAAATTATCAGCGTTACTGACTCCTTGGGGACTTGAGGTGACAAATCTCCAAGAACCACAGCAATTTTGGGAGGTGTTAATTACCATTGAGCCCGATTTAGTAGTGCTGGATCTAGAAATGCCGATCGTCAGTGGCTTAGAATTGTGTCAGATCGTCCGACAGGATATCCAATGGGAAAATTTACCGATTTTGGTGGTGACAGCCCATACCGATCCAGAATCTCTGCAACAAGCCTTTGCAGCGGGAGCCGATGATTTTATTACCAAGCCGGTACTAGGGCCTGAATTAGTCACGCGGGTCCTCAGCCGAATCAGGCGCAGTCGTCCTTTACTTCAGGGTGGGAATACTTAAATACAACTTATACCAATTTTTTATGAGGCCCCGTAGAATCCGATCCCCCCGGCGCCCCCTTAATAAGGGCAGGGCGGTTTCATTCTCACCAAAAGGTTTTTGTAGGGGCGGTGCCCCCGTGCCCGCCCCCACCCACAGACGATTTCACAGGCGTTTGGGACATGGGGGCAACCA
>NZ_JAUBUJ010000150.1:0-13090 GCF_036705405.1 Microcoleus sp. B13-B6 | reverse complement strand
AGGAGCCGGATGACGCGAAAGTGTCACGTCCGGTTCTGAAGACGAGTGGTTCCCGTGAGGGAATCGCTTAGTTTAACCGTCGCAATCTGGCTCGTTGGTTCACCCTCTCAATGGGAAGCATTCTCGTGCTGTTTGCTGGGGCGATTTATCAGATTGAGGTAAAAGATAAACTAGAGGCGCTCGATCGACTGCTGTATGACAAAACTAGAGTCATGGCTGCCAGCGTGCATTATGAAGTTCGCCAAAACCCGAACCAGGTCGATCTGAGTCATGTTTCCTTGTTAGGCAGTGGTTCGCATCCCCTTGCTGAAGATCTGATTTACGTGCGCTGGTATAACGCACAAGGGCGGCTAGTTCGTTTTTTTGGGAATTCTCCTCCCGATCGGTTAAATACGCCTTTTGATTATCTCACAGTTCGATCGACCGATCCACTTTTGGGAACAGGAATCTGGCTGCGTCAGGTGACATTACCCGTTGAAGGTAGAACAGGGGTACTCGGTTATCTTCAGGTTGCAACTCCCCTGACAGAAACTCAAAACAGGCTCACTGAGCTTCAGATTGTGCTAACTCTCGCTGTCCCGCTGACACTGGGCTTAATTGCCCTCACAGGTTGGTTTCTCAGCGGGCTGGCCATGCAACCGATTCGGCAAGCCTATCAGCAGCTTCAGCGCTTTACAGCCGATGCCTCTCACGAGTTACGATCGCCCCTGTCTGCCATTCTCACTAATGCCCAGCTTGGGTTGCTCATGGCGGGTGATGATTCACGTTACCATCCTCCCTTAGAAAACATTGTAGATAGCGCAAAATCAATGGGAACGCTGGTGAATAATTTACTGCTGTTGGCTCGTCATCAGGGGCGACTTGCGCCGGAATCGCTCAGGTTAATCAATCTCAACGAGCTCCTCAGCAATTTAGCAACCCAGTTTCTCGCACTTGCAAAAGCCCAAAATATCAAACTAACCTGCGAATCACCGGAACAACGGATTGAATTATTGGCTGATCCTGATTTGCTACGGCAAGTAGTCGAAAACTTGCTTTACAACGCCTGTAAATATACTCCCGTTGGCGGAACTGTAAAGATACGTCTAGTTCTTCATTCCAATTTGGCAGTCATTCAGATCATCGATACGGGAATCGGTATTCCAGAAGCGGACTTACCCTATATTTTCGATCGCTTCTATCGAGTAGACACCGAGCGATCGCAGGATAGCGGAGGCTTTGGGCTGGGTTTAGCGATCGTCCAACAAATTGTCAAGGCACACAGCGGACAAATACAGGTGACAAGTGCAGTGGGCCTGGGCTCAACGTTCCAGGTTGAACTGCCGCTCAAACCTTATCACTAAGCCGCCTCAAACGAGAGAGAAAGTGCACTCTGTTTTAGACGTAACTGTAATGTATAGCGGTTCTCAATAAAATGAGGTACACACCGCTCGCAACTGATGCCCTATGCCCTATGCCCTATGCCCTATGCCCTATACCCGCGAGAGCACCTCATGTTACTGAGAAAGGCTATATGTGGTGTATTTGGATGAATGCCGATGAAGCTGAAACATGATTTCTGGGTTGGTTTGGCGATCGCCGCGATCGTCCTGAGCTCTTGTTGGGACCAAACTACCTCACAAAGACAACAACCCGATATAAAACGTGAAATTTCACTGAAAGCAGTCCCGTTAGATAAAACAAAAGTTGTGATGGGACAAACCGTATATGTCCCTATTTACTCACATATTTATCACTACAATAGCCAGGATCAGATCATGAATTTGTCAGCCACGCTCAGTATCCGCAATACGGATCTGACAAATTCGATTATTATTACTTCGGTGCGTTACTACGATAGTGATGGGAAATTGATTAGGCACGACATTAAGAGTCCAGTAGAACTCAAGCCCCTTGCTTCCACAGACTTTTTTATTGCAGCAGATGATACAAGTGGAGGCTCAGGTGCAAACTTTATTGTGGAGTGGGTTGCAGAAAAAACGGTTTATGAGCCTGTCATTGAAGCTGTCATGATTAGTACCTCTTCTTCTCAGGGCATTTCATTTATCAGTCCCGCTAAAATTCTCAAGCAACACAAGATGCAAAACTGATTTTACAGAATTAAATTATTGCTTTACAAGGTAGTTTGGGACGAGGGTAGAATGGATTGAGGGATTGCTAGCAAAAGGTTGTATTTTGCCAATAAAATGTCCATAGGTCAATAGAGTTCACATAAGACACTCATGGAGACAAAACCCTGTGAAAAACAGATCCTGCGTTGGCGACTCCTGCCCGAAGGGCTTATGTATCGCGCAAAGCTCTCTTCGGACAAAAAAACATTAACTGAACCGTATTGGTCTAGAGACAATGTGCTGTTTGTTATACTGATTTTTGGGAATATTATTCAGAACTGCTACCTTTTAAAAGACATCGACCTGTAGGTAAAAAATCGGGGAAAACCACTTATAGTGAAACACTTAATAATACTTTACGCCCGTGAATTTCTCGTTTGGTTGGTAAAACCTTGTCTTTCTCAAAAAAACTGTCAAACCATATTGGGGCAATTTTTAACTTTGTACCTCACTATAATTTTTGCATAAAAAAACGATATCATTACTGTGCATGACTACCCAACTTTTTTCTGTTAAGATTAGAGAGCTTGAGGGTGAATACTAAAAATATAAATGAGGACTTAGGGTATGCAAAAGCGACAATTGGGAACATCACAAATTCAGATTACCCCGATAATTATGGGGACTTGGCAAGCTGGGAAGCGGATGTGGGTGGGAATTGAGGATGCTGAAACTGTCAAAGCAATGCGCGCGGCTTTTGAGGCAGGTATTACCACCTTTGATACGGCTGAGGTTTACGGAGAAGGGCATTCGGAACAAATTATCGGTCAAGCACTTTCAGATGTGCGATGGCAAGTAGTTTATGCTAGCAAAGTTTTCGCCAACCACCTGAAACCCGATTTGTTAATCGAAGCGTGCGAGCGATCGCTAAAAAACCTCAACACCGATTATATCGACCTTTACCAAATCCACTGGCCCGCTGGCAGTTGGAATTCCGAGTTAGTGCCAATTGCAGAAACAATGGACGCCCTGAATAAGTTAAAAGAACAGGGAAAAATTCGGGCGATCGGCGTTTCCAACTTTTCCCGCGCCCAAATAGAAGAAGCCGCCCAATACGGACGCATCGACAGCTTGCAACCGCCCTATTCTCTGTTTTGGCGCTGGGTAGAAAAAGATGCTATGTCCTATTGTGTGGACAATCATATCTCCATCATTGCCTATTCATCTCTAGCTCAAGGAATATTGACAGGTAAATTCGGGCCAGAACACAAGTTTGAAGAAGGCGACCACCGCGCCAAAAATAAGCTGTTCATCAAAGAAAATTACGATCGAGTGCAAACAGCATTAAATCAACTCAGGCCAATTGCCGATCGCCACCAGATAAGCTTGGGCAACTTAGCTTTAGCTTGGTTGATTTCCCAGCCACAAACAAATGCAATTGTCGGCGCGCGCGACGGGGAACAAGCAGCCGAAAATGCTAAAGCTGCTGAGGTAAAATTGAGTGAAGAGGAATTAAAAGAAATTGACGTGATCGGGCGAACAGTCACCGATCATTTAGACGATAACCCCGTTATGTGGAATTTCTAAAACAGAACTGACGCAACTGGCATATATAGTAAGGTACCCCGGAACTCACGCCCAGATCACCATTCTCGCTTAACGGGCTAGAAGCCCGTTCCACAAAGAGTGAATTTCTTGTGGAATGGGCTTCTAGCCCCTTCCTAAAAAGCTAATGAGGTATAATATCTACTGCGCTGTGGAAATATTCAAAAAGTTAAAATCAAAAATCAAAAATCCGAAATCTAAAATCGAATGAGTTACTGTCTGAATCCTAACTGTTCCAAACCGCAAAATCCCCCCGCAGTCAAATTATGCAAACATTGCCGTTCAAAACTGCTGCTGCGCGATCGCTACCGGGCTATAAAGGCGATCGGACAAGGCGGTTTTGGTAGAACATTCCTCGCCGTTGACGAAGACAAACCCTCAAAACCTCGCTGCGTCATCAAACAATTTTTACCCCCAGAAATCCAACTCATCCCATCAGCAAGCAATCGCAACAGCAAAAAAGCAGCCGAACTTTTTGAACAAGAAGCAATGCGATTAGACGAATTGGGCAAACACCCTCAAATTCCAGAACTATTAGCCTATTCCATCCAAGACAGCAGACAATATGTAGTCCAAGAATTTATCGACGGGCAAAATTTAGCACAAATTGTAGAAACAGAAGGCACATTTACAGAAAATCAAATTCAAGAATTACTCAATAGTTTATTACCCGTCCTTCACTTCATCCATTCCCACAACGTTATTCACCGAGACATCAAACCCGGGAACATCATCCGCCGCGCCGACAAACAATTAGTTTTAGTAGACTTTGGCGCCGCAAAAATTGCCACAGGTACAGCATTACTCAAAACAGGAACCAGCATCGGCAGCCCCGAATACATCGCCCCCGAACAAGCTAGAGGCAAAGCATTTTTTACCAGCGATTTGTACAGTTTAGGCGTAACTTGTTTGTATTTGCTAACTCAAGTTTCCCCTTTTGACCTCTTCGATCCTGGTGAAGATGCCTGGATATGGCGGCAGTATTTAGCCAACAACCCGGTGAGTGAACAACTCGGGAAAATTTTAGACCAAATGATTGAAAATGCTACCAACCGCCGCTATCAAACGGCTGTTGAAGTATTAAAAGAAATTAATCCCCAAGTGGCGATCGATCTAGCAATTCCTCAAACAAATTTCAAGTTAGTTAAACCCGGAAAAACTCCCGCCCACCCCCAACAGCAAACCTATAACTGGCAATGTCTTCACACGCTAACAGGTCACAAAAATTTAATTTACTCTGTTGCTTTCAGCCCCAACGGAGAAGTTGTAGCCAGCGGCAGCGATGACAAAACAATCAAGCTGTGGCGAGTGGAAGAGGGGCAAGAAATAGTGACTCTTACAGGTCATACTAACTCAGTTTATACAGTAGCTTTCAGCCCGGACGGACAGATGCTAGCCAGCAGCAGCCACGACAAAACTGTCAAACTTTGGCGGATGAAAGACGGGCAAGAAATGCGTACTCTGAGCGGTCACATTAACTCAGTTTACGGCGCAGCTTTCAGTCCCGATGGCGAAATAATTGCTAGCAGCAGTTGGGATCAAACAATCAAGATTTGGCGAGTCAAAGACGGGCAAGAAATTCGCACGCTTGCGGGTCACATCAGCTTAG
This sequence comes from Microcoleus sp. B13-B6, assembly GCF_036705405.1. Lineage (NCBI taxonomy): Bacteria > Bacillati > Cyanobacteriota > Cyanophyceae > Oscillatoriales > Microcoleaceae > Microcoleus > Microcoleus sp. B13-B6. The sequence goes on along the minus strand of NZ_JAUBUJ010000150.1, from coordinate 7,825 downwards.
TTTATTGTGTTGCTTTTAGCCCTGATGGAGAAACTCTTGCTAGCAGCAGTTGGGACAAAACAGTCAAAATCTGGCGAGTCACAGATGGGAAGCTAATTCGCACACTTACAGGTCATACAGACTCCGTTCGCTGCATAGCTTTCAGTCCGAATGGAGAGTTTTTTGCTAGCGGCAGCCATGACAATACTATTAAAATTTGGTGGGTCAAAGATTGGCAAGAAGTTTTAACTATCACAGGACATTCTTGGTATGTTGATTCGATCGCGTTTAGTCCCGATGGCGAGATTCTGGCTAGCAGCAGCAATCAAACTATCAAGATTTGGCGAGTTAAAGACGGTCAAGAAATTTTTAATATTAGTGGTCATACTAACTCGGTTTATTCCGTTAATTTTAGCACGGAAGGAGAGTTTATGGCTAGCGGCAGCAGTGACAAAACTATTAAGATTTGGCAGAATACCATGTTTGTTTAATTACCTGCACTCAAAGTTGTTTGTAATCGTTGGGCGGGGGCAGGTTTATGATAATTGTGGGTTTTAGGCGATTATTGTTGGTGAACCTGCCCCTACAGGAATTATGGTCAATTCACCGAACACGATATGATTCAACCGTTTTCCCTTTCAATTTTTTGCCGCAACTCCCGAATGACTGTACTTGTAGGGCGATCGCGCGACATTTGCCAGCATTCCTCCACAATTTCTGATACATTAAAATTGGGAAAATAACGGCTAACTGAACTTTCTACATATCGATTGTTTTGCAAGTCGTAAATTCTGAGCTTATTTTTCTTAAACAGCCACACTTCCGGCACTTGATAAGGCAAGTAATCATCTAAATCCGTGTAGCTAGTTACGTCTACTTCGATTACTAGATCGGGCGGCGGTTCAACACCCCAAGCAATCCGATCTTTACCAATTATTGTCGCACAACTATCGATATAAAAACAATAATCTGGTTCAATTCCTCTTACCTCCGGCCAATCCATCGTAATTGGTGTAAACGCTTCATAATCTCGCCCCAAGTAATCTAGGAAAACCATTGCCACCATTGCAATAATATGAGATTGTTTTCCGTGTACTGGTAAAGGGGACATTAACAAAATCTCTCCTGGTCGATATTTGATGCGTGGAATCTGACGATCGCCCAATTGTTCTACAAGTGCTTGGTAATCCTGCCAGTTTCCGGGGAATTTTATAAGTGTTCCTGGGGGCAAATGAATTTTTTCTGGCGTGACAACTGCAAACATAAAACTTCTACCTCCTGACTGAGGATGTGTGTTTTAAACAACTAAAAGCTATTATCAATCTATCTGCTTCACCACCTCCAAGGTCAGCCCTAGCACCCCTGCAATTTGCTCATCCTTCAATCCCAACTGTCGTAATTTACCAACCATTTCAATTTTAACTTGATTCGTGCCATCCTGGTAGTCGGGAGTCTCAGACCGACTTTTATCGGGAGTAGGAGTGGGTAGTTCTGAGCAACCATTGATATAGTTAATTGTATTGCTATTACCAAAATTAGTAGTGCGATCGCCAAAATTTATATTCAGATTTAATTGCCGTTCTAGAACAGATTCCAGATTACCTTTATCAACTGGTTCATCAAAAGCATCAGATAACATATGTAAAAGCTTGTAACCTACATCCTTAGCATGACCCGCCGTACAACCGTAAGTATCTGCAATATCAGAATACTTTTGTCGCTTCAGTATTCCCTCGATAATTCCGCGCTGCAAGTCATTGAGATGTTGGCCTGTCTTCGCGCTGAGCACTTTATCTACAAATTGCAAGATATGGGCAGTGTCCATCAGTAGGGGGTCGGAGAACTATAGTTAGTATACCCGACTTTATCCGCCTTTATCCGTCTTTTTCCGCCTTGCATTGCGATTTTAGAAATGCCCGTCTTTTTCCGTCTTTTTTCGCTTTGCAGTTTTGTGCGATCGGTCTATCATGTGGAAAAGGATAAAAATCAGCTTCGCTGGAAGAAAGGAGTGTACATCTAATCCCAATCTCCAATAGCGACCGATGGTGCTTTACTAGGTTGCGAGTTGTGATCGCACTTCCAAATTATCTTATAGGTTTTGGGCGATCAGCTGTATTCGTGAACAAAATTTCATCTACCAGTTTTCAGGCTTCTAATGTCTATCGATCGGTCAGATAGGGAGGTTTTTCCGATATTATCCGATCTTTGTGACATTTGGGCAAATTTTTCTGGAAAGTTCCGACTCAATCCGACTGACAGGGCGATCGGGCTTGGGTTTTGATTGGGTTAAGGCAGAGCAGAAGGTGTTCGGACTGTTCGGAGTTAAACCGCAGATGTGCGGGATAAGCCGAGCAAGAAGAGTATTGTACTGCAACTGCGGGACAATTAATAGTTAAGTAGTAGGTAACACATGAAGTTGAGTCAAGTATTGACCGGGATCGGTGCAGTAGTATGTGCCTCAGTATGTGCCTCATTGATTGGAGCAGAGTCATTCATTAACTCAGCCACTGCTCAATCATCACGCCCATATATTGTGCTCGTCAATGGCTATGGGAACTGCTGTGCATGGGGCATTGCAGATAGGCTGCCATCAATAAACGCTGAGATCAGAAGCGTTCCCTACAGCAACTTTGATCAAGGTGGAAAAAGCGGCGATACCAGTAGTGATGCGCGATTTTTGCAGGAGGGAGCCAATTTCATTAACAACAAACTTGATAAAAGTCGTCCTCTAATTTTGATTGGGCATAGCTTTGGTGGAGATTCAGTTCTAAAGCTTCTTCCTCGCATCAATCGTCGCATTCAATTTGTTGGAGTTATTGATCCTGTTAGAACAGGAGGCTTTCGTGCTCCTCTCATAGCTCTCCCTGTTCCGAGCAATGTAGATTATTTCTTCAACAGATGGCAGGAGAATCTACCATTCCCGAATGACTTTAAAGTTAACGGGTCAATTCCATGTAATGCACGCACATGCGATCAAGATTCACAGAACATCGCTCGAAATGCAGATTTCTCCCCAGTGACAACAGAATGTCGTTGGGATGAAGTAACCTGCCCTGGATTTAAAGCTCCCACACCTTTCCGTAAAGGTAGAAAAGGAACAAAGCAGGTACGGGTTAGCCATCAAGACCTTGCAAAAGATGCTTACATCCATCGCATTCTTGAAGAACGAATCAAGAAGGCGATTGGACGCTAATAAGCAGTGCAGATCGCGAATCTTGCAGGTTGTGTGGAGCATTGTAAAACTCCACACAAGCTTTGAAACCATTTGTTTACACCTCTAAGCTATCGATCGGCGATCGCCCCTCTCTTTTTTCCCGATCGACATCGACGCTGATTAGAAGCGGATAATCTCGATCGTGCATCGCGATCTCTGAAAACAAACATCAAATTCTCGAAAGAAGAATGTTTGCAGCTTCCGTTGCGTCGTAAGGCGACCAAACCGGATACTCTGATGCAGAAAAGATAACTTGTAGTTCAGCCTTTGGGATTTGCACAGCTAGGAGTTTGAAGAGTGATAATTTGTCTGACTGGCTCAGACTGTCCACCAAAGGAATTAACTCAGCGAGAGACATAGTTTAAACTCCCAGACATACAAGAATACATTTATCATAAGCGATCTGTGAGACACGGTTTTATAGATAGGCGATCGATCAAAAGTGTGGATGCGATCGCCCCTTACTTTTTTTATGGATAGGCGATCAATAAGGAGTGGGGATGCGATCGCACCTTTCTTTACCAAAAATCTAATTTTAAACAGAAGTACGATCGCCCTTCCTCCACCTCTTCAACAACTCCGGCGTCACCAAACCTTGCGGAAAAAATATCGTCCCCAAAACAATCAGCACCCCAAAAATAATTAACCGTCCATCCCGCAGAAATTGTGCCAACCAAACCGGCAATCCCTGAATAGTCGCCATTCCCCTCAAAACCTCCGGTAAAGCAGTAAACACCATCCCACCCAAAACTGCTCCCAGAAACGTTCTGCTACCACCAATCAACACAGAAGTCAAGTAAATAATACTAGCATCAAAAGTACCTTGACGCGCGTTCCAAGTATTCAGAAAATGGGCACTAACAGCACCCACAACCCCAGCTAAAACAGCACCTAACGTAAAAGCCAAAACCTTATAAAAAGTTGGGTTAATGCCGATCGCATCCGCCGCCAACTCATCAGCCCGAATCGCCGCAAAAGCCCGCCCCACCCGAATCCGTTCCAGCCGATAGACAATCGCCATACTCACCAACAGTAAAGGTAGTACAATCCACAAATACTCGATCGGCGTCCCAAACGGTTGCGGAATCCCAAAAATCCCCACAGCCCCGCCAGTGATATCTAAATTCAGCGATAAAACCCGCAAAATTTCCACAAAAGCAATAGTTGCGATCGCCAAATAAATCCCACTCAACCGCAGCGCGGGAATTCCCACCAAAATCCCCAGCAACCCCGAAACAATCCCTGCAATTATCATCTCCAATAACAGCAGTGGCAGCGGAAATAAACCCCCTGTCTGTTGAAAAACCGTCGTAGATAAAATCGCCGCAATATACCCACCCAAAGCATAAAAACCAGGGCTAGCCAGAGACAACTGTCCAGTCATTAAAGGCAAATATAGCGACATTCCCAACATTGCACCCAGCAACATCGAGACAATCAGAAACCCATAAGTAGTAAAAAATGCAGTCATAACTTTGTTTATTTCTTAGTTCCCCTCTACTGGGACGAGAGTTTGACAATAAGCGATTTCAATATCCGAATCCTCTTACACCATTTGACTCAAACGCTTCTATTTTTCAGTCCCCCTCTCCTGGGACGAAAGTTTGACTCTTAAGCGATTTGATTTCAATCACCGAATTATCAACCGGGCAACGAACTTACACCTTCTGAATCAAGCGCCGTCCAAACAAACCCTGCGGTCTCACCAATAGCATCATAAACAATATGCCAAAAGCAACAGCATCCTTATAAGCCGAAAAATCACCAGGCACAAAAGCCTCCACCAAACCAATTATAAACCCACCCAAAACAGCCCCAGGAATACTCCCCAACCCACCCAGCACAATCACCGCTAAACCCTTCAAGCCAAAAGCAATCCCAAAATACGGCCCAGCAATACTAACACTAGAACCCACCAAACTACCCGCCAAACCAGCCAGAAAACTGCTCACAAAAAACGTCAAAACAATATATCTGTCAGTATCAATACCCAACAGACTAGAAGTAGTAGCATCTTCAGCTACCGCCTGCATTGCTTTGCCAAATTTAGTGAAATTTATTAAGTAAGTTAGAAGACTAACAATCGCAATAGCTACGCCAAAAATCACTATTTGAACAGTGCGAATAGGAATTTGTTTATCTGCCGTACCAAAGTTAATTGCAGCAGGTAAATAGCCGTAAGTATTAGCAGGAAAAGTGTAAATTTCTGCACCGACAAGATACTGGATGATATTGGCGATCGCCACCGCCGCCCCCAAACTAGAAACCACCGTTAGCAGAGGATCTGAGTTTCTGCGGCGCAAAGGCAAAAAAGCAACTCTTTCAACAATTACTCCCACCAAACCAGCCACCGTACTGCCCAAAATTAGCGCCACAGCAAAAGGAAACTGCACGGGAATTCTCGCATTAGCCAACAACCCGTTAAAACCAAAAGCACCGCCCATGAGCGCATAAGTGAAATAAGCACCCAAAGTAAACACTGCACCGTGAGCAAAATTAATAATTCCGAGAATAGAAAACACTAGGGTGTATCCCAGGGCAAAAATAGCATACACGCTGCCGATCGACAAACCATTCAAAAATTGTTGCAGAAACAGAGTTAAGTCCATCACCAGTTAAGAATTGAGCCTCACACCGAAATCATTCAACAACAAAAAACATACAATTTTTACTCTGACTTCTGACTTCCCCCCTTGGGGGGGCAGGGGAGGTGACTTCAGAGTCACACTCAATAACTCATCCGTGTATCCGTGCCAAAATCCGTCTCGTGCCTGACTTCATTTCAAAAACTCAAATTTACCGTTATTTCCATCAGCATCCATTTTTATCTGTGCCACATAAAACTCTTTCTGATTGATTTCACCTTCCGGCGTAAAAGAAATTTCCCCCAGAGGCGTATCGTACTTTCCACTCAACAACTGCTGATTCAAATTTGTACGCAATTCTGCCAAAGGCTTTTGGCTAACCTTAGATTGAGCATTAATTGCCTTTAATGACTCAACAAAAACTTGTACGCCAGTAAAAGCCTGAGCGCTAAACTGAGGCGGTTCTTTCTTAAACTGAGCGCGATAAGCATCACGAAAAGCCTTATTAATCTCATTCTGATATTCCGGGCTGTATGCTTGGGCAATTAAAACCCCCTCGCAAAGAGCCTTGCAAACCGAAAATACATTGGAAGTATTCAGACCGTTGCCCCCAATGATAACGCCTTTGTAGCCCAACTCCCGCAACTGCTTAATTAAATTGCCTCCATCTGCGGCCAACCCAGAAATAATTATCAAATCGGGCTTGACATTGATCGCATTAGTGGCTTGAGATTGGAAATCTGTATCAGTAGTCAAGAATTTTTGGACTGTTGCCAATTCCAGTCCCATATCTTTAACCGTTTTCTGAAAAGTTTCAGTCTCAGATTTGCTAAAAGCATCATTCTGAGCAAAAAACACGGCTACTTTCTTAATATTGGGATTTTGCTTCAGGGCCGCTTTAACTGCATTAGGTGCTACCACGGCGACAGGCGCGGAGACTCTGGCCACATAATCGCCAATCTGGGGAATGCCTTTAGCGGTGTTGGATGGTCCGAGTACGGGAATTTTTGCGCGATCGGCGATCGGATCGGCACTAAAAGCCTGCTGCGAGAGAGTTGGGCCCACAATACCCACCACCTTATCCTGATTGATCAGAGTATTGAAGGCATTGATCGCCCCTTGTTCATCTCCACCCGTATCTTGGAACACCAGTTTAATCGGCGTCCCATCCACACCCCCCTTATCGTTGAAATACTTCTCAGCAATTTTCGCCCCAGCCACCTGTTCCTGACCCAGCAAAGCCACATTGCTAGTTTGCGCCACCCCAACCCCAACGGGAATAGCGGTAGAGTTCCCCGCAGCCGAACTCTGTGGCGGAGTTGCCGGAGATGGCGAAGTACCTGGAGATACTGTAGTCGATGTCTGGGGAGTGTTCGTCTGAGTGCAAGCCATCAGTAGTGAAGCGCAGGTAACGAACAAGGCACTAGGGCCAGGGGCAGGTTTTTTCATGAGCGGGCGATCGAACACATATATAGATCATCTCCACTATATAGAAGACCATCTCTATAGAGAACATATATATGATGTGCAAATATTCTACCGAATCGGGCGAGAGACTCCGGCCAAAAACCGTATTTGGGGGTCAAGAAGCAGCCTCTTGCCCTAAAGAGGAGTCAGCCAGCGGAGGCCGCCGCGGTGCTTCCTAGCCCAAACCCTTGGTGTGTATAGGTTAAAAAAAAACTTTAAAATATTTTGGCAAAACGCTTGACAACTCTAGGGAGAGTTGATACATTAATAAAGCGCCAGAAGAGAAGCGGTTCACTGAACCGCGAACTAAAGGCAAAAAACTGAACCTAGAAAAAAGAATAGTTTGAAAGCTTAAAGCACTATTAACCTCGTCAAAAAAATTAAGATAGAGAGTCAAGGCGAGAGCTGAACTCAATATCGCAAACAACGAGAAAAAAGTCAAGGGAAAAAAACCAGCCTTTGTGCTGAGTGGAAAGAACTTGACGAGCCTTAAAAGAACTCAACAACACGGAGAGTTTGATCCTGGCTCAGGATGAACGCTGGCGGTCTGCTTAACACATGCAAGTCGAACGGAGTAGAA
>NZ_JAUBUJ010000149.1:0-13357 GCF_036705405.1 Microcoleus sp. B13-B6 | reverse complement strand
AGGTTTGTGCTAAGACAAGCTCAAATTATCTTTTGATGCTGAAAAAGCTTGGTGTATGTATAGCAGCCACCAAAACTGTTGGAACAAGTCAGCAGTATATGATTGCGACAACGTATACAGTCGTTGCCCTGAACAGTCTTTCCGTTATACCCGCCACTATTAATCCAGGCTATTATCTTCACAATGCGGACACAGGAAAGCCACCAATGCCTCTGGGATTTCCTCAAAATGTTCCAGCAGAAAATCCATTAAAGCCAAATGACGCAAATCGACAGCAGTAGGAAATCTGCGATTTTTCCCCTTTCTAAACCAACCCCGCACTGTAGAATCAGAACGAGAACAAATAAAAGCGATTTCCTCATAACTCACTCCCCACTTTTCATAAAACTGCCTCGGTGTCATTCGCAATTGGCATTGACTGTAAACTGCAATCAAATTGCGTTCTCTATCGGTCAGATTCTGCTGCTTTTTTATCATCCTCAAACTTCTCCAAATCTTCCTCCCAGGCAGTATCAAACTGACACCACGTTGCACTTTTGGAATCAGGAGTAAGGCAAATGATGTAACACCACATCCAACAGCATTGACATTGTTCGTAGTTGTAAAATTTGCCGATAACCATTCCTCTGTCAGCTTCTTCGCTAACACCCGTCCAGCGCACCATTTCGCCACAGTTAAAGCGCGGGGGATGAATTTTGGCAAAGTTGGCAGGCAATTCAATTGCAGGCGGCATATCCTTCAAATGTTTTAGTGGCAAAATTGAAATCAAATCTCGCTTTCCTTTTGGGATTGACATGAGTTTTTAACTGTGCATCTATTGCACCTGATTTGTTTTGATAAATTTTCAGACCAATTTCTCGATAGAGAAATTGCAGAGCGACATTTCTTTAAATCAATCAATTAAAATCTCTAATATTAGAGCCTGCATTAATTGCAAGCGGATGCAAGCACAATCGTCTGATATTAACGCACTTCAAAGATATGATGGGAGGCTAGGTAGCATCGATTGCTGAGCGCGCGACAACTGACAGATATGCCAACAGAGATGAAGCGTTTGGAAAGACGATATCCTCTATCACACAAATCTCTAATTTAACTTGTGAGGGATTGGAATCTTTCAAGTTTTTACCGGATACCTGTCGGAGTTATTATTTATTGGCTTGAGATATGTTTATTGGCGATCGCTCGCAGCATTACTTGCTTTGAAGAGCGCCAACTGCGCCCCCCACAGAACTCCTGCGATAGGGGTATTGCGGTCTTTCGAGGCAATATAGTCTGAGACCGCACGCATAGGTGAGCGCGATCGTTCCATCCGCGAATTCCCGTCGAGATCGCGTTTGAAAAGTATTTTTTCGGCGAGCCGGCGCCGCGAGCGTCTAATACTGTACTGAGACGCGGCCGGACTCAGATGAGTCTTTTACATGAGGGTAAAGGCTGTGAATTCCTTAGCAGAGTAGGCTCTGCGGAACAGACGATCCTTTTCAGGTCGCGCTGGGACTAAACGAATCGCACTTTTTGGCAGCGTTCTCACCTTGCTCCTCAATCCGCCAGCTCCAAACGGCGATCGCAAGTGTGGACGATCGCACCCGAAAGCAACGATTGCACCATCACTCGAGCGCCTGAGACAGCTTTAACCACATATTTTTGAACCTCACCAACAAACCGCACTAGCGCGCCCACCTTCAATGAGTGTCCTGCGTTCGCAGCTTCATCAATTGGTGGCACACCCCCGGATATCTTCATATCTTTATCCGACCCTGTGCCGCCTGGAATCCCTTCCAAACAGGGAGCCGCGGCTTCTGCCAAAGAGATGGCCTTCTCATCCCGCTGCTGCCAAGCTGCAAAAATCGCCGACCTGCCGTCGTTGGGGAACTGGAACTGGTAAACTCGAATGCGCTTGGGCCTGCCCAAAGCATCTCGTTCCTCCGACCTTTCTTGGCGAACCAGCCGCAGGGTAAAGCCCAGCTTCCCCTTCAAAACATACTGAACCACCTCCATTGGGTGGGCATTAGGGTGGACGTTGATACCCAGAAAATCTTTCACGTCCGCAGAATACTGCTTGACCCTTTGAGCAAAGGCTATCACCTCCGGGTCAGTCCCTCGATACTCCCTGTCTGAGTCAAAGAACTCCATCAGCCCCAACTTCTTGAGAGCTTCCACAGAAGCTTTCAGGAAGCGCAAATCTTGCGGGCAAACCTTCCCTTGACCCCTTTCTTGATGGCCTGCCAAGTGATTTTTATCTCGTTTCTTGACAAACTCTGGGTCATGGGTCAAATAGTAATGCAGGCGAATTTGAGGCAGCCAGCCGTCGTCGTCCTTCAATTTCAGCTCGGGCGTCACCGACACACCATAAGTCTCTTGCAGTTGGTACTTGCGCTCTTGATTGAGTTCGCCCCGAGTCTTGGAGCGCTTGTCCTTCAACTCCAGATACTCAGACAGAGTAATATCAGGAGCATCAGCAACAGCATCCGCTTCTACCCTGCAGTTCTCTCGCTGAATTGACTCAGCCTCTTTCTTAGCCAGAGCAGCTCCAACATTTCGGAGATTTAATTCATTTAACCCAGCATCAACCTTCTGGGCAACCTGCTGCAATAGCTTCCAGTTTTTAACCGCGCTGGCTGCTATTTGCTGCGCTAATCCCTCTAAAAGGAGTTGTTCTAGCTGATTTTCTCGGCACAGTTTTACCTGAAACCCTTCAGCTTTTAGGCTGTACCTAATCGCCTCCCTGTAATGCCACATTCCGGCATTAATTCTAGCAGCCATTTTTGCCCAAGTTCTCAGGTGAACCGGGTCGTGGGCCGCGTCGATGTCGAAGTCAACTCCTTGCAGCAAGCGAATATTGGCTTTGATAACCTTCTGCTGGGAAGCGAGGAGAGATCGATAAGAAGCGTTGCCGTTGCCAATTTTGCCAATGCCAAAGGGCGCTGTCCAGACAAAGATTGGAACATTTTCATCCCTGACTCGAGCGAGACTTTGCAGGGCATCGTTGACGGCAATTGCTCCTTTAAAAATGCCGAATACCGCTGCAAAATAACCGCGAATGTCGATGCTAACTCCTGTGCCAATGGTGGGGCTAGCGATGATGATGTCGTAGTTTTGAATGGTGGCATTAAGATTCTCAACGCAGCCACAAGCGGGGTGGTTGGGGTCGGCTACTGACTCGCTATCAATCCTGAGAATGCGCTTGTTGGGAAATCGTTTTTGCAGTTGTGTTTCTAGGTTGCGACACGACCATTTTCCTTTGACTTTTTGGGAGTCTTCAACAACCATAATGTGGGGCCTGTTTCGATCGAGCGGGCAGCAGAGGGCGCGACTTTCAAGGTCGCAGCCGGTGACTTCTCGCGACAGAATTTGCTCCATTTGAGCGAATAGTGGTGCGGGACTTTGAGTGGCGTAGAAGATCGCGTCCCGCTCTTTTTTAGGTTTCCATTCGTTGACGGCAATCCAAGGTTCGAGAGGGATGCCAGCAAGCGCCTTCAAGTAGTCGATCGCGCAATCAGATAAATCAGCATCCTGGGCAACGATTAAGCCGCCGGTGGTTAAGACGGTGCGAATGAGTTCTTGCAGGGTTTGCAAGATGCCGACGCGGTTTTCGCGGCAGGTGCTGGAGTTCAAGGCGTGCCAGATGACTTGTTCGCACTCATCAATGAGGACGATCGCCCCAGACCAGTTTTCGGGGTTGAAACGGGCCATTGAGTGGGGGTGGAGGCTGTCTACACACAAGCCGTACCCGAATAATTTGCCTTCCGGCGAGTTCTTGGTTTCGTCGATGTAGTTGATTCCCAACCCGGCGCAGATGGCGCGGCCGAGCTGAATCCTGTGGGTGATGACTAGCACGCGGCGTTCGCCCGTGTTGAGGGCGTGGGAAACCAGGTGGGCGAGGGAGCGGGTTTTGCCGGTGCCTTTGGGGGATTTGATGCAGGCTAAGCCGGCCTCTGGATAGGGGAGTTCTCCCAGATAGCGAGAATTTAGCGTTAAAGACGCGGGATAGGTTAAAACCCATGATTCCCTATCCTGCCAAAATTGGAAGCCTCGTGCTGCGTTTGTGAGGGCAATGAGCGCATCCTCGCCTCTGGCTACCACGAAATCGTCGATGCCTTTCTCCGGTCCTGGCAGAGTGATGACGCTGACGGAGCATTTGGCGGCGGTGAACAGGCGGCCGAGTTTGTCAATCTCGCGGTTGACGTTGAGGACGGTAGAGCGCTTGCTGTCGCGATCAAAGCCGATGCAGATTTCCCGCCCTGGGGTGGCGAAGTGTTGGAGTTCGGGGATGAGATAGGGGATGCACTTCTCCCCTAGCGCGTTCTTGGTTCTGACGCCCATTGTGACGCCGGGGAGGGCAATGGCCGGGTAGCCCATTGTGAGCAGGCAGGCGGCTTTTTTTGCGCCTTCGACGATGATGACGGGGATGTTGTTGAGCCAAACCCATTCCCAGAATTGAAGCGGGTTTGGGGGAGAGGGAGCGGGGGAGAGGGGGAGAGGGGGAGTACAGGAGAGGGGGAGATTTTCGTCCTCCATCTCCTCTCTGCCCCTAGCCCGTGCTGCCCCTAGCCCGTGTTGCCCCTCTGCCCCTCTGCCTCCCTGCTCCCCCGCTCCCCTGCTCCCCCTCCCCCCCTCTCCCAAATCCTCTAGGTCGATGGGGACGCCGTAGCGTTCTGCGACTTTTGCCCAGATGTGGTCCGGGACTTGCAGGAAGAAGGCTCTGGTGGGGGTTTTGGGGGGGTGTTCGTATTTGACGGGCTTGGTTTTACCGTTTGGGTCGAAGCTGTTGCGGGGCTGATAGGGTTTGAAGCAGCCCCAATACATGGGCTGCCAGTTGTTGAGGGGGTCAAGGCCCGAACACCACCAACCACCGTGCTCGATGTGGCTGTAGTGTTTTCTGGCCCACCGCCATTGTGCGTCGGGGTGGACTCTGCCGGAGGCGGCGTTAATTTCGTAGAGGAGGTAGGCGTAGGGGGCGTCGCCACTAAGAGTTTGCACGTTGAGGGCGAAGATGGCGGAGTCTACGCCGCTTTCTTGCCATTCAGTGAGGGCGGACTTAGACAAGACCATAACGCACCCCCATGTTGGCTGTGTTGACCTTCTGGTCTAGTAGCAATGCGAAATGCGCTCCAAGTTGCACCCGAATCTGGCTACCGCCAGAGCGCCTCATGAACGGGTCAGATGGAGTCAAGTGGACTGTGAGTCTCTGTGAGGACTGATTTTGAAGGTCAATGGCTGTGCTATCTCGATAAATCTTCACCGGGCTATTCCTTGAGTGGGGAACATCCCTTTGTCTCATGTTCTAAAAATCGCTGCTTGCACGCCGATCAAAGATAATTAATTAATAGTTAATCCGTGCGTAGTAAAGTGCTGAAATACTTACTGTGAAAGGGTTTCAAATTTGAAAGGTAGCTAGATCCGGGTGTTTTGGTAGCTAGATCCGGGTGTTTTGGTAGCTAGATCCGGGTGTGTCCGTAGTAAAGTTGTAAGCCTTGTCTGGTAAGAGTTTGAAGGTGATTTGGAGGTCATTTTTGCCTTACTACGCAAAACTCCAGCCTTACTAAGCTTGGGGCTGGAGTTCGAGTTAAGGGGATGGGAAGCTAGATTGACAGTTCCGGTAGCACTTGAGGCAAGATTTTTCTGAGGTGGGCGGCGGTTTTGGGGCTAATTGGCTTGCCGCGTTGAAGCTGTGAGACTAGCTGCTGAGATATACCCAGCTTTTCGGCGATGACTGTTTGCTTCGTCCAACCCTTTGCTTCACAAGCCTTCTGTATCGGTTCCCACTCTAACGGGGCAGCAGATGCTGATTTTCGTTTCCGGGGCAAAGATGCTGATTTTTTAGCAGCTATCAAGGCTGGAATTTTACCGGGAGGCTTGATGGTGACGCCAGCTTCTAGCAGTAAATCAATAATTCTTTTTTTGCAATCTTTGGGTTTACCTGTTGTACTTCCGGGACGCAACCATTCTGGGTAGGTTTCAGAGTCATATATAATCTGCCAATCTAACTCAGCTAGCTGCATTAAGGCTTTATCCCAACGTTGCTTTAAATCTTGAGCTTTGTACTTAACAGACCGCGTTAATTCAATCTCATTTTTCGGCATCGCCATCTCTAGCACGGTCTTAACCGTGTATTTCCCATTTGTATGAATGGCGCTTTCTGTTGTTATATTGATGGCGATTAAGAATGCTAGCTCATCATGATACGGGTTCATTTTAAGCGTCGATTCTGAAATCCAACCAAACTCATATAAGGCAACTGGAGGCGTAGCATTCTTGCCAGGTTTATTAAAGAAAAACTCAGCCCATCTACCCGCCCGAATGAAGGCTACTATTTCTGTTGGTTCATCAATTTCATCTGTGAAAATGTTACGCTGCCCGTAGCGCTCCACAGCAACGTCCCAAATGAGGGAATTCATATCGCATCCTAGCTTCCCGATATTCCATTTAATGGTAGCGTCCAGCCTTCTCAGAACCTTCAGGCATTGCTCTATCCTGAGTAACTTCTGGGAAGTGGTGATATCTTTACGCTCACCCCAACCCATTAAGTCTATGAGGTTAGTGCCGCCATTTTTCCCAGTTCCAGCTAGCTTAATTTCAGTTCTCCAAGGCACAGCCTGTTGAAAAACATAGGCAGATAGTAAACAGTGGAGTTTGGCAGTATCTTTCCCCAAATTGCCAAATTCCTCAATAATTCCCCAGGCTGCCTTGCCTGTAAAGTAAAAATATTCTTTAGTAACTGGGTCTTTATCCTTTAAGGCTAACTTAACAAAACCTGTGCTGTAATTATCTCGAAAAAACACATTTTTATGGGTATCTTCTTGCCAATCCCAAATTCGTAATAAGGACTTGCAAGCCGTTCTAGGAGGGGCTGAGGTGAGTATTTGAGTGATTGTGGTGCTGATAAATAGCTGGGGTTCGGTTGCGGGAACTGTTTTTGAAGCCAGCCCCAGCATAGCGGTTAACTCATCTAGTGTCCGATTGGATAAATCGAGTGGCTCTAGAAAAATTAAAGCTGAATCAAGTGCCACGTTTTTCCATAAATTTTCCTCGGTTCTACCTGCCTGAAGCCAGAGGGTCAGATGATTTAATATTTCCTCTGCTTTTGTCAAGTAGAAAGCATCATCAACTATCTGCTCTTTGAGAAATTTTTCGAGTTCATCAACACACTTATGACTAAAGCCTTCTAATGTTTCATCCCTTTTAGTAATTTCGGCATGAATCCCCATTGCTACATTCAAGGCCAAAGTTTCTAAAAAATTACTCTGGCGTAGCTTCTTGGCGTACTCTTGAATGCGGTCGCCATCTATCGTGGTGGTGGTGGTAGTAGATAACTCCATAGCCTAGCCTCTTCATGCTAATAATAGTTACAGGTTTGATAGACAAATATCTCACTTGCTTTCTCGAACCTTTTTGTAAGGAGTAACCCGAACTTTCCGTACTACCAGGCCCTGTATCCCAAAGCATTTGCGTTCCAGTGGTGGCGAAAAATAATGTGTTTTTCCACTAACTTCACGATCGAAAGCTCTCCCATATACTGTCCCAATTCGCTCGTTACTACAGTTTACCATAACGCTATTATTTTAACATTTTCCAGTAATAATTTCCTGCTCTATCGCTGTTAATTTATGCCCGAAACTAATACTATTTTCCTAAAGTCCTGCTACAAATATGGCGTCTAAAATAAATTGCCATCCCGTCAAAGAAGCAATGAATTCATTAGTCAACTTTTTTAACTCTTTTTGCACCGCCGCTCTTAACTCTTCTATTTGTTCAAACCTCAACCATTTCAATTGTTCTTTTATATATCCCCAGAGTCTTTCTATTGGGTTGACTTCCGGACTGTAGGCAGGCTGAAACAGTAAAAGCACACTAAGACGGTATACTGAGATTTAAAGAGTTATGAAAGGGAGCATCCCGGTTTTGCAAATATGCAGAAGTATGATATTTTTGTAAAATTTTTCAACCTCCCTACTAGAACTTTGCCGAAAAATCGGTTTTAGGGTCAATGAGTTATTTTATATTCGGCGAATAATAGAATGGCTCAAGAGTTACAATAGTCAAGGAATAATTTTTAGGAATCCAACATGACACCGGACGAACAAGAACGTTTAGAAGCCTATACTGCTGAAATTGCCAAAACTTTATATAAAAACACTCCCCCCGAGGCATTAGATAGCGAAAGAAAGCATAGAAAGACACCTTAGAAAACAATGGCTTGAAATGGTGGGACCCCAAGTCGCTTTTTTTTTATCAAAGAAACAACGGGAACAGAAAAAGGACGTCCCCGCACCGTAAAAAGCTGTGTGGGTGAGTTAACAATAACTGAAAAACAAGCGGAACAATTAAACCTCAAAAAATCGACTCAATTAGCTCCATTTTTTGAAAAATGCTGCCTGCGACAAGTAGCCAACTTATCATATTCCAAGGCGTCCCAAGAAATTGAAGTACAGACGGGAGTTAAGATAGGTCATACCACTTTACATAGATTGGTAGAAAACCAACAATTGGTTGAACCAAGAGCCGAATTTCCCATTAAAGAAACCAGCGTAGACGGAGGGAAAGTTCGGATTAGAGGACCAAAAGGGGAGGGGTGTCACTGGCTTGATTATAAAGCTGTTCGGCTTCATGACAGCTTTTATGCTGGATATTTTCAAGAAAATGAAGTCTTGATTGATTATGTCAATCGTCAGCCGTTAAATTCCCTAGTCCAGATGAGTAAACTCGTAAAAAAATCCTTCTCCTGTTAGCGGCTCTACTGCTCCGTACAGCCACATATAAATAAAATCCCATTGTACTTTTCCTTGCGGTTTGATTCCGCGATGAGTTAACTTTCTTCTCTGAATTGTATGTAACCCCATCCGACTTTCATCTTCACTCCAATATCGCACTTTTTTCCACGGCTTTAAAAAGCTCTCACTCTGACGAGCGACTGCTTTTGATTAGAGATGACAGTTTTTTTAAAATTCTTCTACTACTCGCAACTTTTCTGTTTTTCACTCACGGGACGCGGGACTTTTAATTTCCCTTTTAGCCGATATCTTGTCCACGCTCTGTACTGTCCGATATGCCACTTTTACTTCACAGCAGCTTGTCAACCATTGATGTACTTCTTTGTAGCTACTGAATCCTTCTGGGTCTTGCAATTCCTTTGATAACTTCTCTATAGTTTCAGGATTCATTATTTTTGGTCTTCCCGAACGAGGTTTCTGGAATAATAATTTTTCTATTCCTCCTTTTCTATAACTAGACAACCATTTTTGTACCGTGGTACGATGTTTCCCGTGCGCCGCACAGCAGCAGACAATACGGTTTCTACCGTTTGGGTTTTGAGCCAATACAGAAGAAGCAGTTTTTCGTGGCGGTGAGCGTCTTTCTCTCTCCCCAGAAGAGCTTTCAGTTCTTCTTCTGTTTCCCGGATATCAATTTTAACCACTCCTGACATTTTTCCGACTTCTGTTTGGGTACTAACTTACAAAAATGACCTCTACTAATTGTAGCACTACTTTAGAAAATTGGTATAACACTGGTCGATTAGCCTTTAGGGATTGAGCCTTAGCCTTGTATTTATTGAACAAAAGGTGCGCGTTCGGCGTTAAGAGTGGCGAGCGAAAAGTTTCGCTCACCAACCAATTAACCAGCCCGCTCGTTTACCCTCTGAAACTTATAACAATGCTTTTGCTCGCCGACTGCAATGGCATTTTTTTTGCATGAGTGAGGGAAGCTCTTTTCCAAAAGATTCATAACTTTTTATTAATGAGGAACGAAAATAGCAAAAAAACTTGCAAGTTGAATCAAAAAATAGTATAATTAAATTGTTACGAGCGCAAGTTATATTTAATCGTGCTGTTATGGTGGCCCTTGAACCTGTTACCTTCGGAGACCTCATCGACGCGATCGCTACCTTGCCGATTATCAACTTTCCCGAGAATTCGAGTCAGTTGAATAGCAATAAGCGGGAAGTGAGTTGCAACAAGCGCCTCCGATTGCCCAGAAAGCGATTAAGCCGGATTTGGTTGGCCATCAAAGAATAGAAGCCAGTTAGCCTACTTGACGTAACATCCCTTTCGTCCAATAATGAAGGAATTTACGCTAAGAGGGCTGCGCCGTGAAGGTTCAAGGGAATGGGCGCGCTAAGATTTTGACGCCCGCAGAAATTGACCGACTGTTTGACCGGGGTTTTATTACAGCAAGGGACAGGCTTTTGTTTGCTGTAACTTTTTACTGCGCCTGCCGCATTTCAGAGGCGTTAGCTTTAACAACTCACGACATTGTTGGGGGGTCAGTCACGTTGCGGAAAGCGACCACAAAGGGGAAATCAGCAACGCGAACGCTGCCGCTCCATCCTATGCTGGCTAAGTATTTAAAGGCTTACAATCCAGATGTAGGTTTTTTGTTTCCGGGGCGAGAGGGTACGAAGCCTTTGACACGCGCCGCATCGGATGTGATTTTTAAAGAAGCTTGCAAGCGGGTAAGAATTAAGGGAGCTTCCACACATTCCATGAGGCGGACAGCACTCACGAACTTGAGCAATGCTGGGGTGCCACTGCGGGTAATTATGGAGATATCAGGTCACAAAAATTTGTCGAGCCTCCAGCGCTATTTAGAAGTGCAGCCGGAACAGCTTGTCAAGGCGATTGGGCTTTTGAAGTGAGGCGACAGAGTTCAATATTTTCCTGTCTGTCCTTCAATATTACCGGAGTTTATAGATATTCCGAAACCGACAGCATTCAGCATCAAACAGCAACTTAACCGTTCCCGTTCCGCTATTCCGTCCTTTCAATCCAATAATTTCAGCCGTTCCCCCATCAGGAGAATCAGGATTGTAATAATCGTCCCTGTAAACTCCAAGCACAACATCCGCATCCTGTTCAATCCCACCAGAGCCACGCAAATCCGATAAACTCGGACGCTTGTTCGTGCGAGTCTCTACCCCCCGATTGAGCTGAGAAAGCAGCACAACCGGCGCGTCAACCTCGCGAGCCAAAATCTTCATCTGCCGCGTAATTTCGCTAATTTTATTGACAACATTTTCATCCGCCGAATTCACCATCAATTGCAAGTAATCAACAATTACCAAACCCAAGGGGCCGCGCTCACAAACAAACTCCCTAACTCTGGAACGAATCTCCAAGGGAGACGGTTCCAAACTTTCGTCTATCCAAAAATCAGCATCGCTAACTTTCCCCAAAGCCGAAGCTAGCACTTCGTACTTACCAGCTAGGTTAACTTGCCTGATATCTTTCACCGACACCCCACTCTCAAGTGCCATTAGCCGCGCTGCCAAGTCCCGACCCGGCATTTCCATCGAAAACATCAAAACCCGACCGTTGCTGGGGAGGGAAGCAATGTTGTACCCAAGCGCGCAAGCCAAAGCTGTTTTGCCACTGCCGGGGCGACCTCCTATGACAATCAATTCGCCTCGGTAAAATCCCCCTCCCAATAGGTCGTCGAGGTCGTAAAACCCCGTGCTGATTCCAGGACAGTAGTTAGCAGTCTCCAAGCGCTGTTCCTCAATTTCATCTAGATATCGCCAAAGCTCGTGGCAGTATTCCGAAAGAGGCCGAATAGCTTTCTGTCGCTCTTCTTTGTACTTATTGAGGACAAAAATCTTTTGCTCGGCTTCATTTAGTATGGCATCCAATTCGGTGGAAGTTTCGTAGCCAAGCTGCACCAGGTCATTACCAATTTTGATGAGTTCGCGCCGGACAAACTTGTCCACGACTAGCAAGGCATATTGGTCGATGTTGACGGCTGAAACAGTTCGGTCTACCAGCATTACCAGTTTGGTTTGACCCCCTACTACTTCCAGCAGGTTGTGGTCGTCGAGAAAAGTGGTGACGTTCATCAAATCTGTGGGCTGCTCTTTAGAGTGCAACGCTAAAGCGGCCCGATAAATGTGTTGGTGGACTGTAATTGCTAACGCTTCGGGACGCAGAATATTTGCGACTCGGTTAATCGCGATTGGGTCGATCAGAATTCCGCCTAAAACTGCTTCCTCTGCATCAATGTTGCTCGGCATAATTTTGTCAAAAAAACTGACTGCCATATCTGGTATTCTCCTTTGAGATTGTTGTTACTTGAACTGTTTTCAAAGTTGTCTAAAGGGTTAGAAGCTGTCTACATGGGTTAAATCATCACTGTTTTCACAGCTAAGCTAAATAATTAAGTAGTAGATAATTTGTTGAAAATTTGTTTTACGTGCTGAGGAAATCGCTGCATCCACTGCAAGTAAATTTGCTGCTGAATACCTAGCGCTGCGAAAGCTTCTTTGCCTAGTTGCTGGAACTGTTCGCATAACGTTCGGTGAGTTTCTAATGGCATATACTGAGGGTCAATATAATCCTCATTTATTCTTGTTGTCTGTGCAGAATGAGAATTTTTTGGAGTTGGAGAAGAGCCGGTTGAAGCTGGAGACGAAACAACATTTGTTGGGTTCGAGTTTTGAAAACCGTTAGTTTTTTCCCACCAGCGACCGCGCAAACAATCAACGACCCACCCTGAAGGGTTGGATATTTGCTTTGTTTGGCTTCGGACTTGCAGCAAGTTTATGGCGGCTTGGATTTCGTTTAAGCTGTGCTGGAGGACACAAATTTTTAATTCGGGATTCATACCTCCTGTGGCTCGCGTAACGGCTTCGACAATTTCAGTTGCATCGGGATTGGCAATTGCAACCGCTTCGAGAATTTCAGTTGTCTCGGAATTGGCAATTGCAACCGCTTCGACAATTTCAATTGCATCGGAATTGGCAATTGGAACAGCTTCGACAATTTCAGTTGTCTCGGAATTGGCAATTGGAACAGCTTTGACAATCTCAGTCGCATCGGGGTTGGCAATTACAACCGCTTCGATAATCTCAGTCGCATCAGGATTAGTAATTGGAACGGCTTTGACAATCTCAGTTGTCTCGGAATTGGCAATTGGAACAGCTTTGACAATCTCAGTTGCATCAGGATTAGTAATTGGAACGGCTTTGACAGTTTCAGTCGCATCGGGGTTGGCAATTGCAACCGCTTCGACAATTTCAGGAACTTGGGGAGTAACGGGCGAAGATATTTCAGGACTTAACGGAACAGCTTTATTGGTAGGTATTGGTGATTTGGCGGCAGAGATTGTTGGATTGTCGAGGCTGTTGAGTTCTGTCAGCAGTTTTTGCGGGGGTTTAGAGGTCAAACCTCTTTGTTCTGGAGTGCAAGGCATTGCCACATCGACTGCCTGACTGTTATCTGAATTAATTCTCAGACATTCAGCGGTTGGAGCGGAACATTTATTTTCACTAGGGGTTTTTAGTTCTTGTTCTAAATTTTTATTTAATTCAGTGCTTTTAGATTTGATCCCAGTTACAAGCTGTGGTTTTTTATCTGGTGATGTTAAATTT
>NZ_JAUBUJ010000148.1:0-13585 GCF_036705405.1 Microcoleus sp. B13-B6 | reverse complement strand
CGGCCTAAACCTTGCCCCCCTTTTCCTCTCGCCACTGACCTGACTACAGGTACAGTGGGAGTCTCCAAGGGGGAATACAGATGAATGAAGTTTTAGATTTTTGGTTTGGTCGATCGCACTCTCCTGAGTTTGGCAAAGTCCACAAGAAATGGTTTGAAAAAGATGCGGATTTTGATGCCCAAGTGCGCTCGCGCTTTCTGCCGCAATACAAACTAGCCGCCTCCGGTAAACTCGACTCATGGCAAGATTCCCCCGACAACTGCCTCGCATTAATTATACTGCTAGATCAATTTCCGCGCAATATGTTTCGCGGAACGCCTCAAGCATTCGCCACAGACAGCAAAGCTTTAGCCACCGCCGAATACGCTGTTAATAATAAATTCGATCGCCAATTGCTGACTGTACAAAAATTATTTGTTTATCTGCCTTTTCAACACAGCGAAAATTTAGAAAACCAGCAAAAATCTGTCGAACTATTTCGCCAACTCAGCGGCGAACCTGACAGCGATTCACTCATTGAATACGCGATGCAGCATTTAGAAATAATCGAGCGTTTTGGGAGATTTCCGCACCGCAATCAAATTCTCGGCCGCGAAACAACTCCCGAAGAAGCCGAGTTTCTCAAACAACCCGGTTCGGGATTTTAAAGCGCGATCGCAAAACCTCGATCGTTCTGATATATTCGAGACTTGTAGAGGCGGTTTTAGCGCGCAATCAGAACCAACAGCCATCTCTTTACAAAACCCGCCGCAACCCAGCGAATCTCAAATTGAATAGTGAAATTATGTCCGGTCGAGCGACCCCGATTTTGGTAGGGGCGGGTTCACCAACAATACCTGCCAATAATTGACCATCTCAAAAACCCGCCCCGACCGGGATATTATGGTTAATCGATCGGACATGATATGAAATTAGAAAAGAAGATAAATTCTTGATTCAACAAAAAGTATACGAGGGTGAAGAATTTATCGATCGCCCAATCCTCAGCGGCGATACTGCACCCGATAAATCCGGTTATTCGCTTCCTCAGTAAACAGCAAACTCCCGTCAGGTAAAACCAGCAAACCAACCGGCCTCCCCCAAGTTTTCGGGCCCGACGGATCTGTGAGAAAACCAGTCAGAAAATCCTCATAATAACCTTGAGGGCGTCCGTTCCCCGCATTAAAAGGTACAAACACGATTTTATAACCAGTTCCAGCGTTCCGATTCCAACTGCCGCGAAACGCCACAAATGCGCCGTTGAGAAATCTTTTGGGAAACGTTTTGCCGTCGTAAAACTGAAGCCCCAAAGCGGCCGAGTGCGCCTGAAACAGCACGTCTGGCATTAATGTTTTAGCAGCTAAATCAGGTCGATCGCTATTGCCATTTCTGGCGTGGCGCGGGTCGAGCAAATTCGGCTTAAAATAAGTGTAAGGCCAGCCGTAAAACTCACCTTGACGAATTCTTGTCAAGTAATCCGGCACCAAATCATCTCCCAAACCGTCGCGTTCGTTGACAGTCGTGTAGAGTTGATTGGTTTTTGGGTGAAAATCCAATCCTACCGGGTTTCGCAACCCAGAAGCAAAAATTTGCTGGTTCTTGCCGTCCAAATTCATGACTTGAACAGACGCCCTCGGCAGCGGTTCGACATCGGCATTAGACTGCGATCCAACTGAGACGAAAAGCTTGCTATTGTCGGGGGAAACGACAACATTTCGCGTCCAGTGTTGGTTGTATCCACCGCCCGGTAAATCGGCAATTTTTTGACCAGTACCTGTCAATTGTTCCTGCCCTTTTGTGTAGGGAAATCGGCGGACTTCAGCGGTATTTCCGAGGAAAAAATAGCGATCGGCAAAAGCCATGCCAAAGGGAATATTTAACCCGTTTTGGGCACTTGCAAAAGTCTTGCGAACCTCAGCAACCCCGTCGCCGTTGGCATCTCGCAACAGCGTAATCCGATTCTGCCGGGTTTCTGTTACCAAAACATCGCCTGTAGGCGTCACAGCTAGCCATCGGGGAGCGTCTAAATTGTCAGCAAAAACGTTGACGACAAAGCCAGGAGGCACTCGCAGCACTGGCGATGCGGGAATTGGTATTACTTGAGGAGGTTTTGAGGCGCTTTCGCTGGCTCCTGGCTGCGGCAAAGCAGTTGCAAAAATACGGATTGGCTGCGGCGACAGCGGTTTGGTCGGTACAATTTGATTTGTCCCAACATTTGTCACCGGTGCACGGGAGGGAATTTGCGACACGGCGCCGTTGTCGCCCACAGCAGGGGCGATCGCATCTGTAGCTCGATCGCACGCAATCATCGGCAACAGCAGAATTAGCAGCAAGAAATGCAGGTAATACATAGCAGCGATTTCTCCACAATTGCTGGACAATTCTATTATTCTAACTGCTATTAAACAGCTAAGCCACCGCGCAGGCGGTGGCTTAATTTTATTTACTGATACCAGTTGTACAAAACAATGCAATTGTAGGCCAGCGATCCAAACCTTGAGCTCGATCAGTCAATCGATTTTAGATTTTAGATTTTAGATTTTAGATTTTAGATTGAAGAACGCGACCCCACGAATG
The DNA here is from genome assembly GCF_036705405.1 of Microcoleus sp. B13-B6. Taxonomy (NCBI): domain Bacteria; kingdom Bacillati; phylum Cyanobacteriota; class Cyanophyceae; order Oscillatoriales; family Microcoleaceae; genus Microcoleus; species Microcoleus sp. B13-B6. The sequence goes on along the minus strand of NZ_JAUBUJ010000148.1, from coordinate 11,029 downwards.
AATCCGGGGGCCCCGGATCAAATTGCTTGATTGTCATTGCCAATTCCCAATCGAAAATCCAAAATCAAAAACCGAAAATAGTATAGCCTAGCTCTACCAAAGTCCTCTCACAGGAGCCGGACGAGGAGCCGGAGCCGGAATTGGACGGGGAGCCGGCATCGGAGCCGGACGAGGAGCCGGACGAGGAGCCGGACGCGGTGGCGGTTCTGGAGCCGGACGCGGTGCTGGTGCTGGGGTTGCGGGACGAGCAACCGTTGTGGCTACGACCTTATAATCGGGGATCACCGCGATATTTTGTATCTGAGATCCGGCGACGGTGGCTCTGACTTTCATTCCCGGTACTAGGCCAATAATTCTCAGGACGCATCTTTGAATCCTGAGAGTCCTGTACGGCGCGTTTTCTTCGCGAATAGTTACTACATCGCCGACAATATCTTTGACAAAACCGACAATGGTTGTAGTGTTTGCTGTGGTGGTGGTCTGCGTTTGGGCTATTTGATTTGCAGGGTTAGCCATCGCAGGATGTACTGAGACCGCCGAAATTAGCACCGACAGTGTTGCACCTGTCAATAATTTGATGTTCTGAAGACGCATTGAAACCTCACATTAACTGCTATTCAGGGTTGGGTTTGCTTCCGCTGCACGAAAGTCCCAACTTCTATACCTAATCCAGTTTAATCCCCAGAGTAGGAAATTTATGACAATCTCAAAAAAAGATTATCGAACAAGTATTGAAAGACTAAATTTTACATCATAAGTTCCCGATTTACAACAAGTTCAGCGGTTTGCATCTCTAGAGTGTTGCCGTGATATATTGAGTTTATTCGAGCGACCGTAGCAGTTTTTTTCCGCAGACCTAACTGTTGCTGGGAGGAACTCTACCCAAAGACAGATTGTGCTTGCCGGATACTGCAGCGCCATAGTTTGAATACTCGATCGCCCGCTGGTCATTGCTAAAAAATCAAATTAGTCGGAGGTAAAATTTAATCATTTTCTGGCAAGATGTACGCCTAAACCGGGTTTTGTAACGACATTCTATTGCGGAACTCGACTGAGCAGCTTATAAAAACCTTGTTGTTTTGGTATTATTGCCTAAGCTTTGTGTTGAGTTACAAGTGATCGGTGGTGGAATTTCAACTAAAAACTGTGCAGCGCAGTTGCCGTCATTCGATTTTAGATTTTAAATTTTAGATTTTAGATTGACACCACGGATAAATCCGGGGGCTTGAGGATGCAAGGATTTTGGATTTGGGATTGATTCCACGGATAAATCACGTGGCGGGTACCACCTTTGAAATTCTTGGTCAAAAAGCCATATCAAAATTTTTCGGATCGGGTGCGGTTGGCGGATAATTAGATAGGAACTTTGTAGGAACTGCTGGTTAGGAGTTTAGCGAACAAAAAAATGGTGAACAGCAAATTTTTATTTAATAAGCTAGTTGTGCTTAGCTTGAGTGCAGCCGCGCTGTCGGTCGGCATACAGCAGCAGGCGACGGCCGAAGTTGTGGCTAATTCAAGTAATAGTGCGATCGCAGCGCAGCGGCCCACATCCGAGACACAATTGCCGAATCTCGGAGCCCCAGAACTGCCGCCCTTGGGAGAACCATTTCGTTATCTTCCCCAGGAACCAAATCCTGCGGTAAATCCTATTGAGGAAGTGCGTTTAGTGCTGAAATTGCGAGAACGCCGCGTCTATGTTTACCGACAAAATAAGGTGCAAACCAGTTTCCCGGTTGCTGTGGGAAAAGGCGGGTGGGAAACTCCTACCGGCAATTTTAAAGTTATGCAAATGATCAAAGATCCCGTTTGGCAAAATCCTTGGACAGGAGAACTTATTCCTGCTGGGCCAGACAATCCATTAGGGAGTAGGTGGATGGGGTTTTGGACGGATGGCAAGAATGTGATTGGTTTTCATGGTACTCCGAATCCAGAGTCGATCGGGGGGGCGGCTTCTCACGGCTGTGTCAGAATGTTTGACAAAGACGCACAGGCTTTATTTGAGAAAGTCGCAGTTGGCACACCGGTGATTGTTGAGCATTAATTATTTCGAGGTTGGGGTGCATCAAAATATCCAGGAACAGGCAAGATGCCTGTTCCACAAAAATTCAATACAGGCAAGATGCCTGTTCCACAAAAATTCAATTTTCTTGTGGGGAGTAGGGGTTGGGCAGGAGATCCCGCCCATGAAAGACTAATTGATAATGCAGCTATTGGGTGAGTTAAAACTTACATTTTGCACCCCTCTCAGCAACAGGCTTTCCGGCCTGTTCCACAACAAAGAGTTATATCATGTCCGGTCGATTCCCTCCGCTTCGCTTCGCCCGAAATCAGGTAGGGGCGGGTTCACCAACAATATCTGCCAATAATTGACAATCTCAAAAACCCGCCCGGCCGGGATATTATGGTTAATCGATCGGACATAATATTAAATAGATTGCTGATATTTTTCCAGCAACTCCGGGATGTAATCGTAGCCATCAACACCGATCGCCGGAATGATATTCCCTCGACTTTTCGCCAAAGCTTGTTTAAAAGATTCCGCCCCCATTTGACCCCGCAAAATTGTCAACAAACCAGCCGATTGACGCCACTCCATCGCACCAATTTGCTCCAAAGTATACATCCCCAAACTGCCCGCAAATATCGCTTTTTCTAGTGAGTTGATTCTGTAATAAGCTTGAGCCAAGTAAGCCAAATTCAGACCTTGCAAATATAAATCCCCTGAGAATTGAGCCGCTTGCCAACCTTTGAGCAAATATTCGATCGCACCTTCAGCATTTTCCAGGGCGATTTTAGCAATACCGAGACTGCTGGAACAAAAAGCTTGACTTTGCCTGTCTCCCAATCTTTCCGATAGCAACAAACCTTGTTCCAAATAACCGATCGCACTCTCATAAACCTCTGGTTCCACTTCCTCCAACTGCCGCGCTTGAAACACTTCACTGTAACCCAAATTAGCGAGAGCATTTGCCTCGCCTTGTCGCTCTCCCGCTTGTCGTGCCATAATTAAAGCCCGCTGGCTGTAATTAATCGCTTCCTGATAATTTTTTTGAGCCACATAGTTGCGGCTGATGTGATTGAGATTGGCAACTTCGCAAGCTTTGTCTCCTTCGGTACGAGCAATTTCCAGCGCTTGCTTGTGCAGCAAGATCGATCGCTCGTAGGCCCCAGCCGCCTGCATCGAATAACCCAAAAGCGTCAGAATCCGAGCTTTTGCTTGAGTGCCTTCAACTCGGCGCAGCGGTTCGTCTAAATAATCCAAAGTATGCCGCAGAGCTTTACCATCAAAGGAAGCGAAAATCCCCCCGTAAAGTGGAAAGTATTCTCGCTGAGAAAAAGCGCGCAAAATTTGCAAAGTTACTTGAAAACAAGCATTTGCCAACTGCTCGCCGCTCTTGGTAGAATTATTAAACCCACTAGCTAGCTGACTCCAAATTACCGCAAAAGTAATGTAAGTAGAAATTGAAGCTTTTGTTGACACTTTGGAATCGTAAACTTGCTTGTCAAACCATGTCGCCAACGCCCGCTGCAAGCACTGCAAAATAATCGCCACTTCCACCAATATGCCTAAATCTAAATTCGATTGCTGGGCTGCGAATTGAACTACAGATTCACCGAGCGCAATAGTCTTCAAAAGAGCCTGGGGAAAGGGACTGTTAACTTTTTTTGCCCAAAAAGCCCAAGGCCCATTTTCTTCGGGACTACCGGCAAATCCTAGCTGCTGCGGCTGATAAATCCAGCCCACAAGTTCCGGTTCCAAACGCTGCCAAGATTCTAAACCTTTAGCGATGCCGACGGTGATTTGCTGCAAATCTTGTTCGGTTTCGGGATTAGAAGTTTGCAGCATTTGTTGGTGCAGAGATTTTGCCAATTGCTGCAATTGAGCGAGAGTCAGCGGATGTTCTTTATTCGGATCGATTACTTGTAATAATGCCAGGAGGCGGGCGTTAGATTCGGCGGTAACGATTTGTTGGATTGAGGATGCAATTGCGCGATCGACGCGGTTATCTTTCTGCCAGCGTTCCCATTCTCCTTGGATGGTTTTGAGCGCTCGGAGGCTGCGATTTGCCTTTGCTTGTTTGATTTCGTCTTTTTCATTTCTGAGTTGATTTTCGGCGGCATCAAGGCGTTCGCCGAAACAGCGTTCAAATATTTCGCCAGTACCGGTGCTAATGTCTTGCACCAGCATTTGATAAACTTGTTCTTTGGAGCGAATTTGACCTTTGAGGGTGATTTCGACAATTTTGTCGATTAGTGCTAGGTAGCGATCGCGCAGTGAGGTAGATTCAGGCATAATTTATTTTTAGTTAATAAGTTTTTATCGACACCGCAGACAGTATTTCGCGCTGCTACTTAATTTTACAGCTCATCTGGATTAATGCCCATTGCTCGCAGTCGATCGGCTAAACGATTTGCTCGCTCTCTTTCTGATTCAGCTCGTTGCCTTTCAAACTCGGCTCGTTGCCTTTCTGATTCAGCTTGCTGTCTTTCAATTTCAGCTTGCTGCCTTTCAAACTCGGCGCGTTGGCTTTCCAATTGAGCTCGCTGTCTTTCAAATTCTTCTGGAGTCAGAATCAAATTGCCATTAATATCATACCAGCGCAACCACAACCTTTGATTTTGCAGGAAAGCACCTTCCCACAAACCCAAACTTAACTGTATTTCCGGTATCCAAAATCGAGAACCTGTTAACACTTGTTCGCGGTAACGGTTGCCAATTAACCGAAATACCCTCAATTGGTTGTTGTATTTGCTAAAAACAAAGTAATAAGGAATCTTCAAAATTATTTCGTAAACCTGCCACTTAGTCGGCGGTTTGTTTGGTTCTGATTCTGTCAGTCCTAAATCTTCATCTTCCGTACCAGGTGACAGAAATTCGATCGCAATTAAAGGAGTTACTGCTTCGTCCCAAATCACGTAACTTTGGCGCAAGTCTCTGTCTTGGTAAAATCTCGAAACCCCCACAACTAAATACCAATCGGGTCTTTTGTACCAATTGGGATGGTTGGAGTCGTAGTATAGATTGAGATCGCTGGCCGAGAAGAGGCGATCGGGTGGATAATTAGAGGGGAGGCAGCTATCGCACAAAAGTTGTGCTTGCCACCGATGATATTCGTCAGGCAAACCTGGTTCCTCCGGGTCTTCACTGGGTAGATCGTACATCGTAGGGAGGACTTTTGTCTGGGAATGCTGCGAATCCGGTACGTACATCGTCATAAGATTACCCGGGCGAGACGGCTTGAGGAGATTGAAGCGGTACGGCAATTGTAATATTATAGCGCGATGTGATTTCTTGCTGCAGAAAGTCGGTATCTTTTGCACCGGGAATTTTATCGAGATAGCAATTTTTTACTGCTAACAGAAAGCCTGCGATCGCTTCTGATGAATTTGGGGAGTCGGCTACCTTCAATAAATATTGCCATTAACTCTCATCTTGGTCGTTAATATCTAGCGGTGCAATCGCTGAGTTTATCCTCTGTTCCGCTGCGGTTTATTGGGTTTAAATAGTGCAGCCTTAACTCAAAAAAATTAGCTGGTGAATGGCCGTCTGTTGTGCCTTCTTTCTTGGCAATGAGTGGGTTGCCAGAAAGTTGGGCTAGCAAAACGGTGATGTTTCTGTCGCCGGCTATTTCGGTTTTAAGGTTTCGTAGATTTTGAGCAGCCGCAGTGGGTTGATGGCAAAGTTTCCCAAGAGGACAAATATGTAAATTCCCCAGATGTAGGCATTTTTGGGAAGTGATTTGATGAAGGGGCGATTGCTTTGTTCAGCTTTGAGAGCATTGATGTATAGCCTTTCTCAGAAAGATGAGGTACTCATGGGCATAGGCCTCCGGGGGCATAGGCCTCCGTGGGCATAGGCCTCCGTGGGCATACCTCACCACGCTTGAGAACCGCTATATACACGGAGATTTGCGATCGTTGATTGTGAGCAATTAGCTTCAGGTTGTGCCAAAATTTTCAATGCTGATTCTAGGTTTGATACAGCCTGATTTAACTCCGGTGAAGTTAGCGTCTTTGCTTTTTCTTGAAGGTGAAGAGCAATACTTAGCAAGACAGGGGCCGCAGGGCTACGCACATTTGCATCGGAGTCTTTCAGCAGCGGAACTAGCTGCGGCACAACAGTTTTAGCTTCTGCACCAATCATCCTCAAAGCAGAGGCTGCACTACCTACGCACATTTGGATTGGAGTCTTTCAGCAAGACAATTAGCTGCGGCAGTGCAGTTTAAGCTTTTGCACGGATTTTATTCAAAGCAGAGGCTGTACTACTACGCACATTTGGATTGGAGTCTTTCAGCAAGACAATTAGCTGCGGCAGTGCAGTTTTAGCTTCTGCACCAATCATCCCCAAAGCATTGGCTGCACTACTACGCACAGTTGCATCTGAGTCTTGAAGCAGGGAAATTAGCTGTGGCACAGCAGTTTTAACTTCTGCACGCATCCTTGCCAAAGCATAGTCTGCACGGCTACGCACAGTGGCATCGGAGTCTTTCAGCAACAGAATTAGCTGCGGCAGTGCAATTTTAGCTTCTGCACCGATACTTCCCAAAGCATTGGCTGCACGGCTACGCACAGTGGCATCGGAGTCTTTCAGCAACAGAATTAGCTGCGGCACAGCAGTTTTAGCTTCTGCACCCATCCTTCCCAAAGCATAGTCTGCACGGCTACGCACAGTTGCATCGGAGTCTTTCAGCAACAGAATTAGCTGCGGCAGTGCAATTTTAGCTTCTGCACCCACCGACACATCTGAGTCTTTCAAGGTTTTGACAAAGGCAGGAATAGCAGGAAAACCAATTTGTCTTAGAACCTCAGCAGCACTCTGGCCGACTGACAAATTCTGATCCTGCAAAGCTTCCATCCAATCAGGGATGGCGGGTTCACCTATTTTTCGTAACAGCTTAATAGCTGCATCAAGTGCCGTTTCATTGTTACTCTTTAACTTGTCGGTGAGGGAGGCAATCTGTTTGGGATTAGCTGTGGGTTCCTCCCCAATTCCACCCGCAGCATTGCGAGTCAACAGCAAAGGCGATGTGAAAGATAGAAACGAGAGGGCAATTACGGCAGCTAATCTTTGTCGGCAGTGCTTCGTCATGGGCTAGAATCCTTGTGTTTGATGAGCCGTCTCAGCCATTGGAATAATTGTGTATACATTCTCATCAAACTGTTTCAGGACTCCGGGGCATCTAAATTTGTGCTTGTCCGTGGTGAAATCGATCGCCCTAAATACTGCTTGAAAAGGGGGACTTTAAGAACATTCGGCAGTCTAAGGCATAATGAGATATCTTATATTCGTTCTATGATGTGTTTATGATTTCCGAACCCCTTACCCTCTCAACAAGCAATCCTGTTTTAGCAGCCAAAGGATTAACTCGTCGTTTTGGTGGTTTAATTGCGGTAAACGACGTATCTTTCACAGTTCAAAAACACGAAATTTTTGGATTAATCGGCCCTAACGGCGCGGGCAAGACAACTCTATTTAATCTCATGACTGGACTGATACCTGCTTCTAGTGGCAACCTGATTTATCAAAATGAAAATATTTCCCAATTGAAGCCTTATCAAATTGCCAATAAAGGTATTGCCAGAACTTTTCAAAATATCCGGTTATTTGGGGAACTTTCTGCTGTGGAAAATGTGGCGATCGCCCGACACATCCATAGTCGATCGGGCAATCCAGTTTTATCGGTGCTGGCGGGGATTTTCGGCTTGCCAGCATCTAACGCAATGGAACGCACAACCCAGCGGAAAGCCTTAGAATTGTTGGAGTTAGTCGGATTGGGCGATCGCGCGGGCGAACAAGCCAAAAACTTGTCCTACGGCGACCAGAGGCGCTTAGAAATTGCCCGCGCTTTAGCCCTAGAACCGCAAATACTCTTGTTAGATGAACCGGCAGCGGGGATGAATCCCAATGAAAAGCACAAATTAAGCGAATTTATCCGCGAAGTACGACAACAATTCAATTTAACTGTAATATTGATCGAGCATCATGTACCGCTAGTTATGGGATTGTGCGATCGCATTGCCGTCTTGCATTTCGGTCAGCTTATTGCCTTGGGCGAGCCTGCTGTTGTGAGGAATGACCCGGCTGTGATTGAGGCTTATTTGGGAGATGAAAAATAACTAAGGAAACCCGGCGATTGGAAATCGCGTCTACACAAACAATGTCCGCCTACGCGGACTAAGAGTAATATTAAAAAATCACATATTGCACCATTATTACACATTCTGTAGGGGCGGGTTCACCGACAATAATTGCCTAAAAATAACAATCTCATAAACCCGCCGCCACCCAACATTAAATCGCAATGTACCTCAAACTCAAAGTCACAGAAAATGCACGAAAGCCCACCCAAAATATCTCAAAATATCCTCTTAGAACTCAAGAATCTTTCGGTAAATTATGGTGGCATTCAAGCCATACAAAATATTAATCTCACGATTAATGCAGGCGAGGTTGTCAGTCTCATCGGTGCCAACGGTGCGGGCAAAAGTACCACATTGAGAGCGATTTCTAAAATAGTTAATTTGCGACAAGGACAAATTATTTATAACGGGCGCGACATTAGCCGCCGCCAAGCTCACGAAGTTGTGAAATTGGGAATCGCCCACAGTCCAGAAGGGCGGCGGGTTTTGGCGCAGCAAACGGTGTTAACTAACTTAGAATTAGGGGCCTATATTCGATCGGACTCGGCGGCAGTAAAAGCCGATTTAGAGCGCCAATTTGAGATATTTCCGCGCCTAGCAGAAAGACGCCGCCAGCTAGCAGGAACTCTCAGCGGTGGGGAACAGCAAATGCTGGCGATCGCCCGCGCGTTGATGTCGCGCCCCAAACTGCTACTATTAGACGAGCCTAGTTTAGGCTTAGCACCCGCGATCGTCAAAGAAATTTTCGGAATTATTCACAACCTGCGTTCCACAGGCGTTACAATCCTTTTAGTCGAACAAAACGCCAGTTTAGCACTGCAAATTGCCGATCGGGGTTACGTGCTAGAAGCTGGTAACATTACTCTCACAGGTATGGGAGCGGAGTTGCTAAACGACGAGCGAGTCAGGAGCGCATATTTAGGATGACTTGGTTAATTTTAGGACTCTTGACCGCTTTTTTTGAAGCCGTCAAAGACGTTTTTGGGAAACAAAACCTCAAAAAAAGTGACGAATATGTCGTCGCTTGGTCTCTCTCATTTTTTTCAGTCATCTTTTTGATTCCCTGGGTATTATATACAGGAATTCCGCCATTAAACTCTCAATTTTGGCTTGCCCTATTAATCGGAGGTAGCATCAACGCTGTCACATCCCTCCTCTACATCAAAGCCATCAAAGTATCAGATTTATCCCTAACACTACCGCTGGTAGCTTTGACACCATTATTCATGTTGGTAACTTCACCGTTAATTGTCGGTGAATATCCCCAACTTTTTGATTATATTGGCATTTTACTAATCGTAGGAGGCTCTTATTTATTAAATATAAAAGAGAAATCAAAAGGATATTTAGCCCCATTCAAAGCACTGCTGAATGAACCAGGACCCAAATTGATGTTAATCGTCGCATTACTATGGAGTATTGCCTCAAATTTTGACAAAATAGGAGTTACAAATTCATCCCCTATTTTTTGGGTATTCTCTTTGTTTGGTACAATCAGTGTCTTGCTACTGCCAGTTTTATTGCACAAAACCCCAAATTCAGGGCGAAAAATTCTCAAACAATTACCAATGCTAGCTGCTATGGGGTCTTTCAATGCTATTGGAGTGCTTTTTCAAATGCAAGCTTTGACATTAACTTTGGTAGTGCAAGTGATCGCGATTAAGCGTACTAGCGTGTTAATGGGTGTATTATTCGGTCATTTCATTTTTAAGGAAAAAGATATTCAACAAAGATTATTAGGGGCCGGAATCATGATTTTGGGAGTTTTATTTATCAGTTTATAGTTTGAGATTTCCGGGACTTTGACCACGAATTTATTGAGGGTATTCGCCACGTGATTTATCCGTGGAATCAATCCAAAATCGAAAATCGAAAATCACTTATTGCCCCCGCATTTATCCGTGGGGTAAATCTAAAATCTAAAATCTAAAATCTAAAATCGATTGACGCTCATTCTCCCCCCGAATGTAGGGGCGGTGCCTCCGTGCCCGCCCTCTCTCGGTTTGCCGGGAATGTCCGGGTTGGGAAACACGCTCTAGCCTCTATTTATGTATAAGTCATGTTATACTCAAGGCGATCGCACTTTCTCTCACTATTTATTAAAATAAAAAAAATTAATGCACAAAATAGCAGCCACGCCCGGAGGTTGGAACCCTCAATCAGAAGGAGTAATTTTTATTCAGCAAACCCCTGCACCAATAGTATTTATTAGTGCTGCTGACACCGACATTCAAACTCTCGCAGCCGCCGCATCCAAAATGCCGGCAAATTTTCCCAAAGTGCGCGCAGTAAATCTGCTTCAGTTGCAGCAACAACTAACAATTGATACTTATGCAGAGGAAGTTTTAGAACGCGCCGAGGTCATAATCTTAAGACTGTTAGGAGGGCGTTCTTATTGGTCTTACGGCTTAGAGATTCTGCGGGAAACAGTGCAGAAAACTAACGCAGCACTGATTGTAATGCCGGGAGAAGACAGTCCCGATCCCGATTTAATCAGTCATTCCAATGTATCGCTGTCAGCAGTCAATAAACTGTGGCGCTACTTCACAGAAGGCGGAGTCCAAAACTTTGTTAACGCACTCAAATTTGCCGCCGATACTTGCCTGAAAACTGCTTATAATCCACCGCTACCTCAAACAGTCTCCCGCGTCGGAATTTATGATTGGATCGGGCGCGGGGAGGAGTGTTTTGAAACTTTACCACCAGATTCAGAGCCCCCTAAATCCCCCTTAACAAGGGGGACTTTGACAACTTCTTGCCCCCCCCTTATTAAGGGGGGCTGGGGGGGATCTCCGGGTTTACCACCAGATACAGAGCCCCCTAACTCCCCCTTAACAAGGGAGACTTAGACAACTTCTTGCCCCCCCCTGATTAAGGGGGGCTGGG
>NZ_JAUBUJ010000147.1:0-13683 GCF_036705405.1 Microcoleus sp. B13-B6 | reverse complement strand
GTAGATGGTTATTCTTACTTGCTGTTTGAATTATATCAAAAACTGAAGGCGGTTGAAACCGCTACCGACTTATCCCCGTGTCTAAAGCCAGGGGCCCGGCGGGCTCGTTCTTCGGTCAACCAGTAGCCATTAACTCTAGCCCTAATACTCCTTAATAATATTATTTATCAATAAATTTAGAGGTATTCCTTTAGCTGCTATTTTCGCTAACGAGAAGCCCAATTCCGATCAAGCGCCAAAAACACTCATCATCGTGATATAACGATTTTTTTTCCTACAGATTTACATACCTGAACTCCAATCAGTGAAAATTTTTCTCAAATACCCCTTGACGAAACTACTAAAATTGTTGATTATCTATATCAATAACCTGCGATCGCTGAAAACTCCCCTGGCATCTTTCTCAAGAGGTAAATCGCCGTGACCAGCATGGCAAAAAAATCCTTCCCAGCCGAAGGAAAATCATTTCCCTGGTGGGTCGGCAAAGCCCGCTTAATCAACCTTTCGGGCCGTTTGCTAGGTACCCACGTCGCCCATGCCGGCCTCATCGTCTTCTGGGCGGGAGTCTCTACCCTATTAAAGCTTTCCCGCTTAAACCCCGAATTACCCATGTACGAACAAGGCTTAATCCTATTGCCAAACCTAGCCAGACTCGGCTTGGGCGGGGGTGCGGGAGGCAAAATTGTCGATACTATCCGTACTTCGCCCTTAGGGCGATTCACCTCTTTCTCGGCTTCGGCGGCATCTTTTACTCCCTCAAAGGGCCAGCCACCCTCGAAGCAAGAACTTTTTTCTTTGGCTACACATGGAAAGACGCAGACAAAATGACCACCATCTTGGGCATCCGCCTAGTTTTGCTGGGTGTCGCTACCTTCTTGTTGGTGGCCAAAGCTATGTATTTAGGTGGTTTATGACTGTTTTTTTCTAATATTTATGTATCGCCACTTTGATTATTTTTGTGGAGTCTGTCCGTAACATTGCCGCAAGGAGCGCATCAAATCAAGCGCTTGTATCCAATTCCTTGTTATGGGGATTTTTTTACTAAGGACTACCGCCACACATTTACAGTGCGCCCGTGCGTTGCTTGTACTAAAGATGCGATGGTTGCACTGACTTTGAACCTAAAACTGGTTTTGCCAATGCTTATCAGCAAAATTGCTATAAACTTCACAAAAATTACGCACAAATACCGAAAACCACTTTTTCACTTCCACTTTTAGTAAGGGGGATAGGTGGCTATCAGATTACCCTGGACTAAAGGGGGAGTTCAAAATTAGATATATTCTCACGGAAAATACACTTTAGGAGAATCTAAAAAATAGCACGAATAAATAACAGATAATCCCCTAGAATCCTCGTTCAACTTTTTTATTTTTTCCGACATGAATTTATACAGTGCTAACTCACTCAAAGTCGAACTAAACCAGAGAGGCTGCCGCCTGACTCCCCAGCGAGAAACTATTTTGAGTGTCTTTCAAAATCTACCGCAAGGCAATCATTTAAGTGCGGAAGAATTATACAAGACATTGCAGAATAAAGGAGAACGAATTGGCTTGTCTACTGTCTACCGAACGCTGCATTTATTAGCAAGGATAGGAATTTTGCGTGAACTAGAATTAGCAGAAGGACACAAACATTACGAACTGAATTTTCCCGAATTGCACCACCACCACCATCTGGTTTGCATTCAGTGTCACAAAACCTTTGAATTTAGCGATGAATCCATTTTAAAAATTGGCAAAAAGCAAGTTGAAAAAGCTGGGGTAGAACTGCTAGACTGTCAGTTAACTGTGCGTGCGGTTTGTTTGGAAGCGCTACGGGACGGATGGCCTTCTTTGGTACCCAGCAATTGGTTGTGTCCCAGATATCATTCAGAAACTGATGAGGAAATTAGTTGATTTGGATGAAATACACTTCGGTAATTGGTAATTGGTAATTTGTGCTTTTTTCTTCGTTATGAGCTGTTAGTTATTAGCACCTACAAATAACCAATGACAACTGACAACTGACAACTGACTGCTGACTGCTGACTGCACTTTTGCAATCAAGCAACCTCAGAATCGCAACGTTGGTGTTCCATCCGAAATATGTTAGCGTACAAACTAGCAACAATCTGTTTGCCTTCCTGAGTCAACTGCAAGTAACCGAGAGATTCACTGATGTGAGGATAAATGCCGCTCCAGTAAAACTTAGAGTAGCTTTGCAGCAAGTCGCCCGGATGTCGGTAGCCCAAAAGTTTAGTAGCACCGCTTTCTTCCAACTCGTAAAACAACGCGCCAATTTTCTGCAAATATTGCGGGTTGCTGAGCTGACCTATCAAGTCAGCACCGCGAACTAAACTAGAGTAATTAACTGCCTCCTCGTCAGTGTTGCCGTCAAAAACCGAGAAACGAGTCTGTTCTATGTTCTGCTTAATTATCTCAGCATTAATTAGCTTGTGGTTGCCGAAGCGCTCGTCAATGAACAATTTAGCTCGGTCAACTCGGTAAGGAGCTAAGCTAGCCGCTGTTGCACCGGGAGCAAGTGCAATTCTCATGCCATCTTTTCCCGTAGCATACAATCCTTCGGATTCTTGGTCTTGTCGGCAAACTCCTTTGACATATCCGATGTCTTGGCACAGCAAAGAAATGATGAAGTGCAGCCAATCTTCGCAGGAAACTCCGCCCTGGCGAATGTGTTTTCCCCGCAAGATTTCTTGACCGACTAAGCTAATGCAAATGGCGTGTTCTACATTGTGATAAAGAGCGTCGCTGTTAGCGATGTTTTCTAACGCCATTGCGCCCACCCAGGCAATAATGTCAGCATAGTCTGATTTGTAGCCTCCGTAAGTGCGGCTGTACCCGTTCTGAAGTTGTTGGATGAAAGCCTCGATCAGCAGTTCTGTAGAATTAAACATACCGTGTCCTTTTACCTTAATATTTCCTTTTAAGAGCGGTGCATCTATGGGGGAGTCCTCTAATTTTATGGATGAGATTTTAGTTCACAACTCCTGCACCCCGCGTGCGTTGTGCTCTGTGGGCGGCAAATGGGTGGCAATCTCACAACTCAGTGACGCAGCTACGCCCGGGGAGTCACGAAGCAATCTCGCGCCCTGACTCAAAACTCCCAAGCAACTCAGTCCGTCACTGACACCCATCCCCGCCGTACTGCATACAGCAGCCTGCTGACAATTTTTCGATCGTCTGAACTTTTTAAACTGTGAGAATTAATTGCGTATTGAATGTGCTGGAACACAGTCCGATCGATCTTACCGGATTTCCAAATATTCAAGTAAAGTTCGGAAATTTTATATTCAGGAATATAAGCTTTAGTTGTCATCTGCCGTCAACTCAATGTATATTTCTTATTGTGCGGCAATTTTAGATAACTTTATGTGATGTAGATCGGCTATACACTGTGATGCGATCGCAGGCTGGAGTTGGACTAACTAGCCCCAAAATTTACTAAACTTAGTCATACTTAACTTGACTGATTAACATTGTGGGCGGTATGATTAAACCAATGCCTAAAAAAGGCTTAAGCATCTGGTTTGTAAACCACAGCGCATGTCAAAACTGACCAGCCTGTAAAAAGGTCGAACGGGAGTCCGCGTTTCGTTAAATTGGTTGAAAATAGTGGATGACTCATGGCTAAAAGCTTCAACTAAAATTAACTCAATTAGGGTGTTGCTCCGCCCGAATTAACGCCTGTGGACAAGTTGCGAGCCGACTCCCTTGGGTGAAGATCCGAAGCAGACCCTTCAGGAGCAATCCTGATTGAATGGTAAGAATTAAATAAGTTTAGCCAAGTTTTGTGTAGCAGTTAAGGCGCCTCTCCTCACAATGGTAATTCGATCGAAAAAGCGCGATATGGCGATCGTCATAAATTTTGGTGACGGCTGTGAAAATCATCATAGTTGCGCCTAAATTATAGGATGTCACATACCATTCTCCCGTTGCGCTCGCCCCCGGACAACTTGCAGCAAGGAAGGAAGTTCGATCGCGGATCGCGCAAATTTCTTGCCAAAGAAACTCGCGTCGTGTACAATACAGAGTCTGGTATCCTCACTTACCCATAATTATTTTCATTCATCCCGTCCCCCCAGAGGGGAAGGGACTTTCAGTGCGGATACAGCCAAATCACTATATTCAGCAAAAAGCTAGAAATGCCGTAACTCATGCCCACTATTCAGCAACTCATCCGTTCAGCACGGGAACAAACGCAGAAAAAAACCAAATCGCCAGCTCTCAAGAGTTGCCCGCAGCGCCGCGGAGTTTGCACCAGAGTGTACACGACCACCCCGAAAAAACCCAACTCGGCGCTGCGGAAGGTGGCTCGGGTGCGGCTGACATCTGGTTTTGAAGTCACCGCCTACATCCCAGGGATCGGTCACAACTTGCAAGAACACTCGGTAGTAATGATCCGGGGCGGTCGGGTAAAAGATCTGCCCGGAGTTAGATACCACATCATTCGGGGTACATTAGACACCGCTGGGGTGAAAGACCGCAAGCAGGGTCGTTCCAAATACGGGGCCAAGCGTCCTAAAGAGAAAAAATAACACGGAACTCGCCCGATCGTCGGGGCTGGGAAGCAAAAATAAATCCGATCGCGCCGATCAATTGCACGCTCGATCGTCATAAATCGAGATGTGAGCCCAAAACCCCAAACTCAATCATTCAAAATCAAAAATCCCAAATAGAACTATGTCTCGCCGCACAGTTATTCAAAAACGTCCAGTTCCACCAGATCCAACCTACAACAGCCGGTTGGTAAGCATGATGGTGAGACGGATCATGCAGCACGGCAAAAAATCCGTTGCCTCCAGCATCGTCTACGACGCCCTCAAAACAATCCAAGAACGCACAGGGGCTGAACCGTTAGACTTGTTTGAAAAAGCAGTCAAAAACGCAACACCCCTGGTCGAAGTCAAAGCCCGCCGGGTAGGTGGCGCCACCTACCAAGTGCCGATGGAAGTGCGTTCCGATCGCGGTACCACCCTCGCCCTCCGCTGGCTGATCAGATTTGCCCGCGCCCGCACCGGCCGCTCAATGGCCGCCAAGCTAGCCAACGAACTGATGGATGCAGCTAACGAAACAGGGAGTGCTATTCGCAAGCGCGAAGAAACTCACCGTATGGCTGAAGCTAACAAGGCTTTTGCTCACTACCGCTACTAACTGCAACAACGGGCATGGAGAAGAGCGCGATCGTTCGGTATAAAAGCATCGGGTGAGAAATTGGAAAGTGTAAGTTTTGAGTGTTGAGATTGCTTCTCTTGGCGCAGTTGCGATTCGTGAAGCAAACTCAAAATTCACGCACTCAAAATTCACGCACTCTCTGAATCCTCCATGTCGCATCCTTAATATTTTTGTAAACAAATCTTGCAAAAAATATTAAAATGTAACAATAAGCTCCTGAGACTTTTGTAAGTCGCTGGGGAGTGCAAAATAGGGTTACTGTGTAGTATAATAGTATTATAACAGCAACACAAGATTAAGGAGGTAGCTGTGGCACGTACCGTCCCGCTAGAAAAAACTCGCAACATCGGCATCGCAGCCCACATAGACGCGGGCAAAACAACAACAACTGAAAGAATTCTGTTCTATTCAGGCATGGTTCACAAAATGGGTGAAGTGCACGAGGGAACAGCAGTCACTGACTGGATGGAGCAAGAGCGGGAGCGGGGAATTACGATTACTGCCGCTGCTATCACCACCAGTTGGAAAGATTACAAAATCAACATCATCGACACTCCCGGACACGTAGACTTCACGATCGAAGTCGAACGCTCGATGCGAGTGCTCGACGGAGTGATCGCAGTGTTCTGCTCGGTAGGGGGAGTGCAGCCGCAATCCGAAACAGTTTGGCGACAAGCCGATAGGTACAAAGTACCGAGGATCGTGTTCGTCAACAAAATGGATCGGATGGGGGCAAACTTCTACAAAGTCTACGGCCAAATTCGCGATCGAATGAGAGCGAACGCCGTACCCATCCAAATCCCGATCGGCAGTGAAGAAAACTTCCGGGGAATTGTAGACTTAGTGCAAATGAAAGCCTATATCTACAACAACGACACGGGAACTGACATCGCGGAAGTAGAAATCCCCGATGAAGTAAAGGATCTAGCCGTAGAATACCGCACCAAGCTGATCGAGTCGGTAGCAGAAACCAACGACGCCCTCACCGAGAAATACCTTGAAGGCGAAGAGTTAACGGAAGACGAAATCCGCTTGGCCCTGCGTCACGGCACTGTCGAAGGTACGATCGTCCCCATGTTGTGCGGTTCGGCATTCAAAAACAAAGGCGTTCAGTTGTTATTGGATGCAGTCATCGACTATCTGCCGTCGCCCTTGGAAGTTCCTCCAATTCAAGGACTCCTGCCCAACGGCGACACAGCCGAGCGGTTTGCCGACGACAACGCCCCGCTGTCAGCCCTGGCCTTCAAAATCATGGCAGACCCCTACGGTCGCCTGACCTTTGTTCGCGTCTACTCCGGTATCCTCAAAAAAGGCACCTACGTCCAGAACTCCACCAAAGACAAAAAAGAGCGGGTTTCTCGCCTAATTGTACTCAAAGCGGACGATCGGATAGAAGTTGAGGAACTCCGAGCCGGAGACTTGGGAGCAGCCTTGGGTTTGAAAGACACCTTCACCGGCGACACCCTCTGCGAAGAAGGAGCGCCAGTGATTCTGGAATCTCTGTTTATTCCAGAGCCAGTCATCTCGGTGGCTGTCGAACCCAAAACCAAACAAGATATGGAGAAGCTCTCCAAAGCCCTCCAGTCGCTCTCGGAAGAAGACCCCACCTTCCGAGTCAACGTTGACCCAGAAACCAACCAGACAGTCATCGCCGGTATGGGCGAACTGCACCTGGAAATCCTGGTTGACAGGATGCTGCGGGAATTCAAAGTAGAAGCGAACGTGGGTCAGCCACAAGTAGCCTACCGCGAAACCATTCGCAAAGCCGTCCGCGCCGAAGGTAAATTTATCCGCCAAAGCGGTGGTAAAGGTCAGTACGGTCACGTCGTGATCGAACTAGAACCCACCGAAGTCGGAAGCGGCTTTGAATTTGTCTCCAAAATTGTTGGTGGCACTGTACCCAAAGAGTACATCGGCCCTGCAGAACAAGGGATGAAAGAAGCGTGCGAATCAGGTATTGTAGCAGGATATCCCGTGATTGACCTCAAAGCTACTATGGTAGACGGGTCTTTCCACGACGTAGACTCCTCAGAAATGGCATTTAAGATCGCCGGTTCAATGGCGATCAAAGAAGCCGTGATGAAGGCGTCGCCAGTGCTGCTAGAGCCTATGATGAAAGTAGAGGTTGAAGTTCCCGAAGATTACATCGGGAACGTCATCGGAGACCTCAACTCGCGTCGGGGTCAGATCGAAGGTCAAGAGACGGATCAGGGGATAGCCAAAGTTTCTGTAAAAGTTCCACTAGCAGAAATGTTTGGTTACGCCACCGACATCCGCTCGAAAACCCAAGGTCGAGGCATCTTCACAATGGAATTCAGCCATTACGAAGAAGTGCCGCGAAACGTGGCTGAAGCCATTATCGCTAAGAACAAAGGGAACTAATGATTTTGGATTTTAGATTTTGGATTTTGGATTGAATCCAAAGTCTAGAATCTAAAATCTCAAGTCTAAAATCGCTAAAAGAAACAAGGAACAGATCAAGAATGGCACGCGCAAAATTTGAACGGAATAAACCCCACGTAAACATCGGCACGATCGGTCACGTTGACCACGGCAAAACAACTTTGACCGCCGCGATTACGATGACTCTCTCTGCACTAGGTCAAGCAAAGGCTAAGAACTACGCCGACATCGACGCTGCGCCTGAAGAAAAAGCACGGGGTATTACGATTAATACTGCCCACGTGGAATACGAAACCACAGGTCGGCACTATGCCCACGTAGATTGCCCCGGACACGCTGACTATGTGAAAAACATGATCACCGGTGCTGCTCAAATGGACGGCGGCATCCTAGTAGTGTCAGCGGCAGACGGCCCCATGCCTCAAACTCGCGAACACATCCTGCTAGCTAAGCAAGTTGGCGTTCCCAGCCTGGTTGTCTTCTTGAACAAAGAAGACATGGTGGATGATGCTGAACTGTTGGAATTGGTAGAACTGGAAGTTCGCGAACTTTTGAGTTCTTACGATTTTCCTGGTGATGACATCCCCATCGTCACAGGTTCGGGATTGAAAGCTCTCGAAGCGATGCTTGCTAATCCCAAGACTGTCAAGGGCGAAAATGAGTGGGTTGACAAAATCTACAAGCTGATGGAAGAAGTAGATTCTTACATCCCCACACCAGAACGCGAAGTTGACAAGCCTTTCTTGATGGCAGTTGAAGACGTATTCTCGATTACTGGTCGGGGTACTGTTGCTACTGGTCGGATTGAGCGCGGCACAATCAAAGTCGGCGAAACAGTAGAAGTGGTTGGCATTAAGGACACTCGCAGCACTACGGTGACTGGTGTGGAAATGTTCACCAAGTCGTTGGATGAAGGCTTGGCAGGCGACAACGTGGGTCTACTGCTGCGGGGGATTTTAAAGGCGGATATTGAAAGAGGCATGGTAATTGCCAAGCCCAAATCCATCAGTCCTCATACTCAGTTTGAATCTGAAGTGTACATCCTGAAGAAGGAAGAAGGTGGTCGGCACACGCCCTTTTTCTCTGGATATCGCCCTCAATTCTACGTTCGTACCACTGACGTGACCGGCACGATCAACCAGTTCACCGCTGATGACGGTAGTGAAGCAGAAATGGTGATGCCCGGTGACCGGATCAAAATGACTGTTGAGTTGATTCACCCGATCGCGATCGAACAAGGAATGCGCTTCGCTATCCGCGAAGGCGGCCGCACCGTCGGCGCCGGCGTTGTTTCCAAAATCCTCAAGTAGGACTCCGATAACAGCTTAAGTAGCAGAAAAGCCGCCAAATGTCAATAGGCTTTTCTGCTATTTAGTGAGTAGTGAGTAGTTATAGGTTAGTGGCTAGTTGTTAGTAGTTATGGGTTAAATGTTCAATAACAAATAACAAATGACTAATGACTAATGACTAATGACTAATGACTAATGGCTAAAAATAAACTGAACCTCGAAAATTCAAGAAACAAAAATGGCAACAATTCAACAACAAAAAATTCGCATCCGCCTCAAAGCTTTCGATCGCCGAATTCTAGACGCATCCTGCGAAAAGATTGTAGATACAGCAAATCGGACAGCAGCCATAGCGATCGGCCCGATTCCCCTACCGACAAAACGACGGATTTACTGCTTGCTGCGATCGCCCCACGTAGACAAAGATTCTCGCGAACACTTTGAAACCCGCACGCACCGCCGCATCATCGACATTCAGCAGCCATCGGCCAAAACAATTGACGCTTTGATGAAACTGGATTTGCCAGCCGGCGTAGATATCGAAGTCAAGCTATAGATTGAGGGCTGGGAAAATAACAAAAAAAGGAACAAGGGAAAAATACTTTGTTCCTTTTTTTTCATTCCCGGACGCAAGGATAGTCAGAAACAAGTTTTAAAGTTGAGAATACGATCGAGGTGTTGTAAGCTGCGTTGATGGTAATGCTATGGTTGATAAGATTCTTTGCTTTTTGGAGAAATTTGCTATGATAGTTTAAGCGATCGCTATTCGATATTTCTTCAATTACCAGCTATGAACATTCAGTTGGTTGACTCCTTAATTCAAGTCATTGAATCGCTGACACCTGAAGAGAGTTTGTTGTTCCAAGAAAAACTTTCCGCTAGGGCGATTCAGAGTACACCTGGAGTCTGTGGAGGAAATGCCCGGATTCGCAACACCCGCATTCCTGTTTGGACACTCGTTTCGCTTCACCAACAGGGGGCCCATGAGGCTGAGTTACTTCGGAATTATCCAGTCTTGGACGATCGCGATCTAGAAAATGCTTGGCGTTATTACGATCGCCACCGCGAAGAAATCGATCGTATTATTATTTCTCATCAAACCGATGATTGAAAGGGTAAGATGGATAAAGTTTAAGAAAACCAGTTTTCTATCGGCAAATCTTGAAAGTTTGCATAATCAGCAACATTTCGTGTTACCAGAATCAGATTATTGACTTTAGCGATCGCTGCTATTTGTCCATCAGCATAAGACCGTGTAAGACCGATCGGGATGAGTCTTGCTCGTTAAGAAAGCGAACCACTCAGCCACTTCTTTAGTGTAGGGCAAAATCGGTAATTTTCTTTTCACTTCTTCCTGAAGATAGGCTTCGATCGCGCGGCGCATAGAATCTGGCATTCGATAACAGCCTAACAGAACTTCGTGCCAAACGTTCGAGGCAATCGCCACAGTTGATTTTGCCTCAATTAGTTTAGCCATCACATTGGCATTCGGAATAGGACGAACAGGCGGGCGAGATAATGTTAGTATCGAGTAAATAACGCAGAGTCATTCAAAGATGACCTCGCGCCCTGCCAAAGTTCGATCGCGAATTTCTCCCCAAATTTCATCAGGATTTAAACCCAGTTCATGCAGTTGATATTTTTCTCGAAATGCACCAAGAGATTCTCCAAAGCTAAGTTCGAGATGCTGCGACTGTTTGCGGCGTTGAATGTATTCGCGCAAGGCAATTTCCACTAGGGTTTCCAGGGAAATATTTCGTTCTAGTTCGATCGCCTCTTGCAGCAGCGCCGTATCCACATTCAGGCTTGTCACCATTGGCTTTCCTCTTTTAACTGCTCTTTTATTATAATAGTAATGCTTAGGCAAGAAACCGGGTTTTTACGAGCATACTTCGTTACAGCCGAGAAAACTCCAAAAAACCCGGTTTCTTAGATCGCCCTTCCTCGCACCAGATCCCAGAAACCGGGTTTTTGCCATCATACTTCGTCACAGCCGAGAAAACTCCAAAAAACCCGGTTTCTTAGATGGCGATGCGCGCGCAATTCCCCACCAAACTAAAAATACTGTCACAATAAAATGAAGACTAGCGAGAGATAAAGGGCATGACGCGAGAGGAGTTGTTGCAGTTAATCGATCAAGTCGCCTCCCAGAACCAGACAGAATTGGATTTGTCGGGGCTGGACTTGGAGGAATTGCCACCGGAGATTGGCAAGTGCACGCAGCTTGAGACGTTGGTGTTGGGGAAGGTGGAGAAAGGGGAATGGGTTGATGGTAAATTGACTCCGAAACTAATCACCAATCACTTAAGCGCACTGCCAGAGGAATTACGATCGCTCGTAAATTTGCGCTCGATCGACCTCAGTGGCAATCCATTCGGAAAAATGCCAGAATTGCTGCTGGAGATGAAGCAATTAGAGAGTTTAAATTTAAACAGCATTGGTTTAAAAGAAATTCCAAAAGAGCTCGGCAAACTGTCCAATCTTAGAGAGCTTAACCTCCGTTACAATCAAATAATACAAATCCCAGAAGTGCTTGGCAAACTGTCGAATCTGACACTGCTTCACCTCTTTAACAATCAGATCGCTCAAATCCCACAAGCGCTCGCTCAATTATCCAATCTGACAGAGCTTTACCTCGGTTACAATCAGATTACCCAAATCCCCCAAGCGCTCGCCCAACTATCCAATCTGACACAGCTTGTCCTCTGGCACAATCAGATTACCCAAATCCCAGAAGCGCTCGCCCAACTATCGAATCTGACACAGCTTGTCCTCTGGCACAATCAGATTACCCAAATCCCAGAAGCGCTCGCCCAACTGTCGAATTTGACACAGCTTGTCCTCAGTCATAATCAAATAACACAACTCCCAGATGCGCTCGGTCAATTGTCGAATCTGACAGAGCTTGTCCTCAATCACAATCAAATAACACAACTCCCAGATGCGCTCGGTCAATTGTCGAATCTGACAGAGCTTAACCTCAGTCACAATCAAATAACACAAATTCCAGAGGCGCTCGGCAAACTGTCGAAGGTGACACAACTTGTCCTCCATAACAATCAGATCGCCCAAATTCCTGAAGCGCTCGGCAAACTATCCAATCTGACACAGCTTTACCTCAGCAGCAATCAGATCGCCCAACTCCCAGATGCGATCGGTCAACTATCTCATCTGACACAGCTTTACCTCTTTAACAATCAGATCGCCCAAATATCAGATGCGATCTGCCAACTATCCAATTTGACACACCTTGACTTCAGAAGCAATCAGATCGCCCAAATCCCAGAGGCGCTCGGCCAACTGTCCAATCTGACACACCTTGATCTTAGAAGAAATCAGATTACCCAAATCCCAGATGCCATCTGGCAACTGTCCAATCTGACACACCTTGACCTGATTAACAATCAGATTACATCCATCCCAGAAGCCATCGGCAGCATGGAGAAGCTGGAAAAACTGGATTTGCGAGGTAATCCGATACCAATTCCGCTGGAAATATTGGGCGGAAAACAATCATCTCAACCTGGCGATATACGTGCCATTCTCGATTTCTACTTCCAAACTCGCGACCCCAATGCTACCGAAGAACTCAACGAAGCCAAACTTTTGATTGTCGGCGAAGGCGAAGCGGGCAAAACCACCCTAGCAAACAAACTCCTCAACCCCAACTACGAACTCAAAGAACGAGAACCCTCCACCGAAGGCATTGATGTGATGCGCTGGGAATTCCCACAACCCAACGGCAAACCTTTCCGCGTTCACCTCTGGGACTTTGGCGGACAGGAAATCTACCACGCCACCCACCAATTTTTCCTCACCAAACGTTCTGTGTATGTCCTCCTCGTCGATAACCGCCGCCAAAACCCCAACCTCTGCTACTGGCTGAGTATGATCGAACTCCTCAGCGACGGCAGTCCCGTCTTCCTCGTCCAAAACGAAAAACAAGACATCCGCTGCGAAATTAACCTCTCCCAACAGCGGGGGGACTTTCGCAACCTAGAAAAAGATTTCGCTACCAATCTCAAAACCAATCGGGGACTTGAAGCCCTCCAACGGGCCCTGCAAAACCGCATCGCCACCCTCGAACACATCAATACGCCCATCCCCAAACGCTGGGCAAACGTCCGCTATGTTGTGGAAAACTATTCCCAACGCCAAACCCATATCGAAGTCAGTGAATTTTTCAATATCTGCGCCGGCCAAGGCTTCAACAAGTCCGATAAACCCGCCATGTTGAGTCTCAGTAAATACCTCCACGACTTGGGTATCATCCTCCACTTCCAAAAAGACCCCATCCTCAAAAATGTAGTTATCCTGCTACACAAATACTAGACAAGTCTCGACATTTGCTTCTTACTTCATCGGGAGCATGGGAGCGGTTATCCCTCAGTAAGCTTTCACGGTTTAGCCAACCGCGATAACATAATTGCTGCGTTTAAATCTCTGTCCATCGAATGACCACAACTTCCACAGTTATAAGTCCTTTCTTTGAGTGGCATATCTTGGATGTGTCCACAGTTTGAACAGGTCTTGCTCGACGGGAACCATCGGTCGGCAACGATTATTTCACAGCCAAACTTTTTAGCCTTGTACTCTAACTGGCGTTTGAATTCATGGAATCCACAATCAGCTATTACTTGAGCTAGTTTATAATTGGCCAACATCCCGGAAACGTTCAAATTTTCTACTACTATTTTTGCGTGGTTTTTGCATAAGTAAGTAGTGATTTGATGCCGAGTATTTTTTCTAAGATTTGCTACCTTAGCGTGATGCTTTGCTAATTGAATTTTGGCTTTGTATCTATTCTCGGAACCCTT
>NZ_JAUBUJ010000146.1:0-13774 GCF_036705405.1 Microcoleus sp. B13-B6 | reverse complement strand
GTGAAGAGAAATTTTCACGCACGGTTTTGGAGAGCGGCGGCGCTCGTGAGAGTGTCGCCGACTTTAATTTTTTAGATGGAGACTCCCTGCCCAGATATGGTGAAAAACCGCCTGAGTGGAAAGCATCTGGAAAACGAATTAAACGTGGCTTGTATCGCTCTGCTGACGGAACTGTAATTAACGCAGATCTAAACGGTTCGGCCAACATTTTAAGAAAAGTAGCCAGTAAGTTAGGTGTAAACCTTGACCAACTGAGTAGACGGTGTTTGACCACCGTAGCGAGAGTAAGACTTTGGGCGCTGCCTAAAGCTGCTTTGTCCGCAGAATCTCAGCGCCTTCAGGCCTGAGAGTGTCAATACCCTAATTTATTGGCAGCGAAGTGTTTATTTGACACTCAGGTAAGGCCGAGAACTTCAATCTAGGGTGCTGATGGCGCACATAACTCCTACATACGGCAAGTCAAAAGATTTGTTGGGTGAACTTGTGTTATGGTGATTTTCAATTGCTTCGAGAAAAGCTATTTTAGATTTAATATTTTGGATTTTGGACGGTTAAAATGAAACTCAGAATCCTCGCTGCTGCAACGCTGCTGAGCGCGATCGCCCCGATCGCTCCTGCAGCGGCCGAGAACATCCAACACACGCAACAATTACTAGCCACCCGACAGTGCCCCAACTGCGACCTCAGCAGTGCTGGCTTGGTTTTAGCCAACTTAACCGGAGCCAATCTCAAAGGTGCTGACTTGAGATTGGCTAACCTCAGCCGAGCCAACCTCACCGGGGCTGACCTCAGCGGTGCCAACCTCAGCGGCACCAGCCTGTTTGGCGTCAACCTGACGGGGGCGAACCTCACCGGTGCCAACCTCAGCGGTGCTGACTTGAGAAGTGCCTATCTCAGCGACGCCAATTTGCTCAACGCCAATTTAACTAACGCGCAACTGCTCGGAGCTAGAGGAATGCCAACAAATATCGGCACCGCTGAAGACTTCTACCGGTTGGGAGTGCTGGAAGCTCAAGCAGGAAACTACAGAAACGCCATTGATTATTACAATCAAGCCCTGAATCTGAAATCGGATTTAGCAGCCGTTTATTTTGCGCGCAGTATGTCTCGCGCTGACTTGGGAGAGTTCGCCGGTGCGGCTCAAGACGCTGCAATAGCAAACAAACTCTTTGCAGATCAAGGAAATCCCCAAGGTGAGGAGTTGTCAAAGCAGTTAGGCGAAGCCATTGTGGCGCGCCAAAAGCCTACGGAGCCCCGCACTTCCAGCCGCGGCGACTTTATGAGTCTTCTCGGTTCGATCGGTTCTGTGCTGGTGAAGTTGATCTTACCTTAAGGACTTGTGAACGGCCTGCTCCAACGACTTTTCATGCTGCACCAACTCAAGCGATGCAGACCGTTTCATAAACCTTACCGGAAAATTAGGTAAAAGCCCCGTCCTTTTAGGACGGCTTTAATTATCCAGATTCATTTTTCAAGGTTTCCGTCAATCATTTTAATAGCATGGTAAAATAGAGTAATACTACAGGTAGAATAACCGCTAGCACAAATGGGTAGTCAATCCCAAAACGACTGGCTAGGAAATAATAATAGTTAGTGGGCGGCGAAAACCACGATAAACATAGCTGGGGAAACTAATGTACACCCGTTCATCAGAAAAATAAAATTTTGTAGATAAAATGTACCGTGGGGCACACGGAAACAAAGAGAAAAATCTCTTAAAGCTTGGGGAGATAAGCCCTCTGGGGTTGTCTAAGTTAGGCTCGAAACTTGGTTCTCTGGAACGGGTTTTTGGTTTAAGTAATGCCGAAAGGATAGGTAATTTAAAGGTGTATCTGTGAACCAAGAATCCCCATGCCTGATAGCTGGGGAGTGCCAATAAACCTCTAAAGTATCTAAGGCAGATATACTTAGCCTAGTCTCGATATATGTGTCTAGGCTAGTTTTACTATTTAAGGACAGAATATGAATAGATTTGAAAATATATCAGTAAGGGGTTTTCGGCGTCTTCAAAATATTGAGCTTGAGATGAGAAATCTCATCGTCATGATTGGTGCAAACGGAGCAGGAAAAACTTCTTTTTTAGATGTTCTTTCAATACTAGCCGCTTCAGCAAGTGGAAATTTACATAATTTATTACAACTTAAAGGCGGCTTGAATGAAATTTTGACAAGAGGTAAAGTACAAGAACTTGAAATTGAAATTTCAATGCAAGTGCCAAAGGAACAACCTTTGAAGTACAGCTTAACATTGTCACCCAAAGGTTTGTCCTATGAAGTCAGAGACGAATCTTTAACACAGCAGAGAAATCCCAACAGAGCTGAACCATTCAAGTATATTGAATCACAAGGGTTGAATATTAAATATTTTCAAGAAGGCAGTGAACTTCTGAGACCGAATTGGGAGCATAATCCTCTCGAAACATCGCTTTCTCAAGTTCCTAAAATGTATAGTGAACCTGAGAACCTGAGAAAGAGCCTTGCTTCTTGCACATATTATGGAGCACTCGATGTTTCAGAGAAAAGTCCAATCCGTCTACCTCAAGCAATGCGCCCTGCAAAGTTGCCTGGAGCAAGCGGTGAAAACCTCGTTTCCTGTCTTTATGACCTTCGGGAGACGGATCGAGACAGTTTTGAAATGGTTGAAAATATCATTTCTGCTGCCTTTCCAGATTTCGATCGATTAAACTTTCCTCCGGTTGCCGCAGGAACTATGTCTATGACTTGGACAGATAGAAATTTTCCTCAGCCTTTCTATGTCCATGAGCTATCAGAAGGAACGCTGCGCTTCCTCTGGTTGGTTGCGCTCCTGCAAAGTCAAAATTTAACAACTATTACGTTGCTAGATGAACCAGAAGTTAGCCTACACCCGGAACTCTTAAGACACTTAGTTTATCTAATGAGAGAAGCTTCAAAACACACTCAACTGATAGTTGCAACACACTCAGATCGACTCATCAGATTTCTCGATCCAAGCGAGATTTTGGTCTGCGATTTGGAAGAAGGGGAGGCAAAAATGAGGTGGGCTGACACTCTTAACCTGGATAAATGGTTAGAAGATTACAGTCTTGACCAGGTTTGGGAAATGAATGTGATGGGTGGCCGTCCATGAGAATTGCTATTTTGGTTGAAGGTGCTACTGAAATGGCATTTAGAAAGAAGCTTCATGAGTTTCTGCAAAGTCGTTTAGAGCAAAAAATGCCCAGACTAGACTTTAAACCACAACATGGTGGAATTCCCAAGCAAGGGAAACTCAAGAAAATAGTTGAAACTCTCCTCGATCAATAGTCCGGACAGTTTTCAATCACTAACGGCAGAATGCGGGTTTCCACCTTCTCAGTGAGGTCAAATGCTAACGGTAGAATGAGGGTTTCAGCCTCGGTCTCAAAAACTGTCCGGAGTATTGCTCGATAATGATGGCTATGATGCTGTAATTGCACTTACAGACGTTTATACCGGAAAGCCGGACTTTAAAGATGCCAATGATGCTAAAGAGAAAATGAGGACATGGGTAGGTGAAAACCCAAAATTCTATCCTCACACAGCATCACATGATTTTGAAGCATGGCTTCTTCCCTACTGGACAACTATCCAGAAGCTAGCGAAACACAATCTTTCTGCTCCTAGCGGTTCGCCTGAAACAGTGAATCATCAAAAGCCACCTTACTATTGGATTAAGGAGATTTTTAGCTCTGGAAAACGCGGAAAAGACTATAACAAAGTGATTGATGGAATGGCTATTTTGAAAAACAACGATCTGATGATTGCGATTAAAGCTTGTCCAGAGCTAAAAGCTTTTGTGAATCGAATTATCTCTCTCTGCGATGAAGATAAAATAATTTCTTGATGTCCGATGTTAGAGTCCCGACTTCTTAAAGAAGTCGGGACTCTGGGTGTTAAGTTTTTTAGGTTGTTCTAGTTAATTCAGCGGAATCTCGATCCAGAACTCTGTACCATGACCGGGTACAGAAACACATTTAAGTACGCCTTGGTGTTTCTCAACTACAATTTGGTAACTGATAGACAGTCCTAAACCCGTGCCCCGACCTACGGGTTTAGTAGTAAAAAACGGATTAAATATGTGAGAGATTAACTCTTTGGGGATGCCGTGACCATTGTCGGCAATGCAAATTCCTACCGTTTTTTCATCGATTAATTCAGTGCGAATCCGAATGCAAGGGGATGGGAAATCAGGAATCAAACACTCGGTGGTCGCATTTATATCTCCTGACTCGATAGGCAGTATTTGGGAGCTTAAATGCGTCGCCGCTGCACTTGCCGCTTTAAAGGGAAGATTCATAACTCGCTCTTTTTTTCCCATTTCTAGGGCGTCAAGGGCATTACCTATCAGATTCATAAATACCTGATTGAGCGAGCTGGCATAGCATTCTACTAAGGGCAAATTGGCGTATTCTTTAATGATTTCTACGGTGTCGTGATCGGAATTGGCTTTGATCCGGTGCTGCAAAATCAACAGGGTACTGTCGATGCCCTCGTGAATGTCAACGGCTTTTTTCTCGGTTTGATCGCTCCTGGAAAAATTACGCAAAGATACAACTAACTGGCGGATGCGCTCAACTCCGACTGTCATGGAACCCAAAATTTTTGGCAAATCTTCGGCAAGAAATTCGATGTCGATTGCTTCGGAGCACTCGCTAATTTCTGGGTTGGGATTGGGGTAGTGCTGGCGGTAGAGTTCTACCAAGCAGAGTAAATCTTTGGTGTATTCGCTGGCGTGGGAGAGATTGCCGTAGATAAAGTTAACGGGGTTATTGATTTCGTGGGCGACTCCGGCGAGGAGTTGTCCGAGACTGGACATTTTTTCGGTTTGAATCAGTTGGGCTTGGGTATTGTGCAATTCTGTGACTGTTTTAGCTAGCTGTTCGGCTTTTAATCGATCGGCAGTTGCTGCATTAAGACTTTCTTGATAAAGTTCTGCTTGGTGAATGGCGATCGCAGCTTGAGCAGCTAAATGTTGCAGCAATTCCTGTTCTGCAGTTTGCCAAACTCTCGGCCCAGAACACTCATGGGCAATCAGCAACCCCCACAATTGCGAATCTTTGCCCATCATGGGCACAATTAAACTTCCTCTCACCTGCAACTCTTCCAAAAATTCGCGGTGACAGGGTGTTAAATCATCAGTATAAATATCATTAATTGCTCGCACCCGTCCGGCTCTATAAAAGCACTCTGAGCCTTCGGGAAAGCATCCTTGTGGAGATGTGATACCTAAAATTGACCGCCACTGGCCGCAAACAGCTTCGACAACTACCTCGCCCTCTTTGTCGGCAGCAAATTGGTAGATTACCGTGCGATCGGTATCCAACAAAACTCTGACTTCTCGCACAATAGTTTGCAGTATTATTTTTAAATCTAAGGTGCTGCGAATCTGGTCTCTAACTCGCGTCAATACTTTGGCAAAGTCCAAGGATTTTTGCAATTGGGCGGTGCGTTCTTGAACTTGGCGCTCCAAGTTGGCATTCAGAGTTTGCACTTCTTTATTAAGAACGTACTGCCCAATTGCCGAACAAAATTGGCTGCCTATAGCTAAAGCTTGCTCAATTTCCTCGTACTTCCACTCGGGCGACTGACCTTTTTTTATTTCTCGCCAGAGTTCAAAGGATTGTCTGGGAAGGGTTTGTGCCGCGCTGCTGTCAAAGCTGCCCGCCCACATTTTTTCCGTATCAATTGCATTGCGAAAAATGGTCAAACAGCCGACTACTTGTTGTTTGTAGTGGAGGGGAATTACCAGCAACCCCCTAATTTTAGTAGATTGGAAAGCGGGAACTAAAACTCTAAATAGAGGTTCTTTGTATAAGTCTGTAATTATCCCAACGGGGAATTGAGAATTAGTAAAACTCGCCAATTTGGGAAGTTGTTCGGTATTTTTGAATCCTTTAGTTAGCCATTCCTGCCAGAGGGGATGAGCTTCGATCGCCTTAACTTTTTCCCAGTTGGGAAGTGTCGGTTGTTCTCCTGTGGTGAACAGTTCAAAGGTAGCATCACTGTGGGTTGGGGCAATTGGCAATCCTCCTTCAATCTTGGGATATGATAACTTTTCACCGTTGATTTTCGGCTGGTTGAGATAGAGTCGGCCGCCGCTACCGCCCAAAGCGGTGACGGTGGCTTCTAAACCCTGTTGCAGTTGAATGTTTACGTGACCATACAACAGGGCTGCTATGCGGCTCACGGTAGCTTCGCGGGCCGCTTGAGAGCGGGTTTGCTGGAGGAGGAGCGCGTGGGCTATAGCGCTAGACAATTGATCTGATACGAGCTGAACTACTTCTAAATCTGCTGGTGAAATATTGAGGGGCGCGGAGTGGTGAGACACTAAAAGTCCCCACAGTTCGATGTGAATTTTTTGATTATTTCCTGGCTCGTATCGAGTCAGACACGTGGCAGCCTGGCAGATATCTGTTTTGCTGTTTTCCGACGCGATCCTGCGGTGCAAAATCGGCACGACTAAGGAAGATTGCACTCCCATTGCCATCAGGTAAGCTGTGTGGCAAGGATCGAGCGATCTGTAGTGGATCTCTTCCTTTACTAAAGGTTGACCGGTGTCTGCTGCATCGAGGGGACTCAGGACGATCGTCCCGGAGTTAACATCTATTATTGTCCGCTGGCGCAAAGTGACATACATCTCCCTGGCCCTGGCAGGAATGTCGTCTGCTGGAAAGTGCAGTCCTTTCAAGGAAGGGAGATGGTTGTTATTAATTGACTCAGCAACAACTTCTCCACTGCCGTCGGCACTAAACCTGTAAATCATAATGCGATCTGTTTTCAAAAAAGACCGCACTTCTGCTACCGTACTGGTTAAAATATCTTCTAATTCTAGAGATTGGCGAATGCGTTCTGTTATCCGCCGTATCAAAACTTCTCTGTCTAGTTTATAATGTAATTCTTGCGTATTTTCTCTGAGTTGCATAAATCTCCTTTTGTACTTATACAATGATAATAAGAAGTTTTGATGTGCTGTGGGAGCGTTTAAACTCAAATGCCTCACCCTGAGTTTTTGACTCAACCGATCTGTACAATTAATCCGTCGCGCACTTGTCAGAGACGACGGTGTATCGCCTCTGGTGGGCTGGGGTAAGTAAAATCTGCGATCGCGCCGGTTTAATCCTTGCCTTCAACAGGCAGAGCGACTTAAGCAAATAGTAATTATTATTTTAATGCTCTTATAAATTTCTCGCAATCTTAAACTCTCACTAGGAGAATTCTTCATTGTTAGGATAAGTTGACATTTGTTGTAGAACTTCATATAATGAGAATTAACGAAAGAATTTGAGCTTCTATCAGCGCCCCTGGTGCTGACTAATTTCTTGGCGCACGCTCATCAGAATTTTACCCAAATGATTTTGACCGGTTCGGTCGCAGCCACACCCCCAGTAGTAATCCGTTGGCGAATCCTCGACAATCACTCGATCCCCTGTGGCGAGGAGAATAGCTTGAATGTCTGTATGAGTGAGAAACTTAGTTAAAACTGCTTCGCGCATAATGGGAATTTTCACCGCTTCCCAATCAGCGCGAATCCGGTGGTTGGGATCGCGACCTAATTTGGCGGCTTCTTGAGGAGTCGGTACGGCTCGAATCGTCGCCACTAATCTTTCATCAGTGCTGACAAATTTTTGGGCTTGATAGTAATGTTCTACAGTCAACCAATATTGACCGTGCAGACAAATGTCGTGTAGTGAAAAATTAGAAAAGCAGCCGTAAGGCTCCTCTACTTTATAAAAATAAATTATCATAATTATTTGAGATTTTATATTTTACAGGATTTAGGTAGAATTTGACATCCACCCCGGCCGTACCGCGGGATTCCATCTATTCAAGCCAGTCAAAAATTGACAATTGCTTAAATTCTGGTGGGTTGACGCTTCTTTGGGTGCTGCTATCCTGGGATAGTCTTATGCTTCCTCCACGCCCGTTTAAAGTCTCCGAAAGTCCTCCGGCGACTAAAATGTTAGTTGCGGCGTTAATATCCCTATCATGAGACGTGCCACAGTTGAGGCAAATCCATTCTCGAATTGAGAGATCTAATTTCCCGATTTTAAACCCACAACAAGAGCAGGTTTTAGAAGTCGCTTCCCATCTATCAATGACTCGAAAATCTCTGCCATATTTTTCTGATTTTGCTTCTAGGAAAGTTCTAAATGTTCTCCAACCTAAATCAGAAATTGCACGGGATAATTTGCGGTTCCTAACCATTCCTGACACATTTAAGTCTTCTAACACAATCGTTTGATTCTCACGAATGAGTTGAGTTGATAACTTGTGCAGGAAATCTGTGCGAGTATCAGCTAGTTTAGCGTGAAGTTTAGCTAACCGCTTTCGATAAAATTCATGTCGTTTAGATCCTTTGGTTTTCCGAGATAGAGATTTAGATAACTTTTTCAGATTCCTAATCCTTTTCTTTAGGGGTTTGGGAGCTTTTATTTTTTGTCCGTTACTCAGAGTTGCAAAGGTTGAAATTCCTAGATCGATACCAACTGAACTATCAGAAGATGGCAAGACTTCGGGTTGAACTTCCACGACAAAACTGAGGAAATATCGGTCAGAACTGTCCTTGATGATTGTGACTGAACTGGGTTCTGAGGGCAACTCTCTTGTCAAAATCACCTTAAGCTTCCCAACTTTCGCTAAATAAACCTTCTCACCTTTGATGGAAAATCCTAGTGAGAGTGAATCGGGCGGATTGTTTAGATTTCCGCTTTTTAAAACGAGGGGGTTTAACTTTTTGTCCCTGACGTTTCCCTTTACATGAATTGAAGAAGTTTTGGTATGCTTGCTCTAAATCGTTTAAGGATTGTTGTAGGGGAACTGCTGAAACTTCTGATAACCATTCCCGTTCCTCTAACTTCTTAGCTTGAGTGATAAATTGCTTTTGAAGTTCGGCATTTTTCGGTTTCTTTTGGCCTCCAATATATTCAGAAATGCAAAAACCTAGACTATCGTTCCATACTACTCTGACACACCCAAATAACTTGGCTAACGCCAATTTATGAGAGGGTGTCGGATAGCATCGGTAGCGATATCTAGCTTTCATTTGTTTTTGATATTTACTGTCTTTATCTTAACATAAACCAGAATAAAAAGCCGTCCTAAAAGGACGGGGCTTTAAACCCAAAATTTTCGGTAATTATTCAGGCTGCGCCTCAAACACCTTACCGCGCTCTTAGTAACGTGTGAAACCACTTTTTGCCTCCAGGAGTATTTGAGATTGATTCTATAAGCAGCGCGGGGCTTGTATTAAAAAATCCTCACATCGACTTTATTTTAAATAGGAGTTACCCTTTTGAACCCCGTTTCTTGGAAAAAATTCGGTTGAGCAGCGAAAAATCTAGGAATCAACTGGCTTTCTGAGGAATAGTGCGTAATTCCTATTTTTAAATTAACGATTAAGAATTGGGAATGAAGAATAAGGAATTGGGATTTAAGAATATTCCTTCTTCACGCTTGACATCGTTCTAAAACGGCATCAGCGGTACGGTTAGAGTCGATGCCTATGTTGCCACAGGACACCTCTCCTTCAGAACTGTACGTGCAGCTTTCACTGCATACAGCTCAAGCGTCGATATCTACTTTTCCTTTTGGGAATTTCGAGCTACACGGGCTTCTCCGTGGATGGGCTGGTGTTGGTGACATTGACGGTGGAGCATCTGTAAATTAGATTTCTGCCAATTATTATGGTTTCCATCCGCATGATGTAGCTCTACCTTATCGCCACTGAGAAATGACAGTCCGCAAGCTTTGCATTGATGATTTTGTTGCTTCAGAAGTGATGATTGTATCCCTGAATAGTTCTTGTTTTCTCTCTTAGCCCAGTAAGATAGGTCGCCATCGAACGGGGATTTGTCTCCGGTCACATTGATGTGGGCATTGACCTTCCAAGGGACAGAGGGGAAGCTTTTTTTAATTAGCTTGTCAGTGCCTTGTCGGTCGTATTTCCCTTGTTTGCGGATATATTTCCATGTCCAATGGTTTTGTGCCCAGAGGTCGTGTGAAGACAAGTCACAGTATTGGTTGTAGTTTCTCCAGCCTCTAATCAGAGAGCCACATTTGGTGATTCTTTGTTCGAGGGTGAATCGGCTATCTTTCATCGTCACCTTTATCTTGGCTTTCACTTTTGCCGTATTTTCTTTAGAGGGAGTGCTGATGAATTTTTCGTTGGGTTTTACTTTGAAGTTCCACCCTAGGAAATCAAACCCGTCTGTGGATTTAACGACGTGGGTCTTACTTTCTTTGATTTTCAAGCCTCTTTCTTCTAGGAATTTGGACGCCTGTTCCTTTACCAGGGCTATGTTGTGTTCAGGTTTGCAGATGAATACTAAATCGTCTGCGTATCTGAGGCATAAGACCTTATGGTTTATCCTATTATAGATTTCGTCCGTTACTTCTTCGATTCCATTGAGAGCTATGTTGGCTAAAAGTGGGGAGATTACGCCCCCTTGCGGAGTTCCTACTGTTGATGTCGGGAACTCCCCTCTTACTCCTACTTTGATGGCAAGTCTTAGCCCTTTGAGAGCGATTTTTGGAAGCTCTGTCTTTTCCAGAATTGTCTCGTGACTTATCTGGTCGAAACATTTTTCGATGTCCATTTCTAGGATGGTTTTGGTTATCCCTCTTCCTTGTGAGTTTAAAGCTGAGAACAGCCGTTTTTGGACATCGTGCGTCCCCCTTCCGGGTCGGAACCCATATGAGTTGCCGTGGAATGTTGCCTCGGCTGCGGGTTCGAGCGCATATTTGAGTAAGCATTGGTACGCTCTGTCACCAATGGTGGGGATGCCTAGCTTTCTTTGAGTGCCGTCCTTTTTTGGGATGTTTACTCTCCGTAGTTTGCGGTGTTCCCATTTCTTCCATCCTGTTAGCAGGTCTTGGGTTAATTGCATCCGTTCTTTGCAGTTCAATACAATTTTTCCGTCTACCCCTGCTGTAACCTTACCCCGATTTAATTGGGTGACTTGCCTTACTGCTATGTATTTGGCAGCTTT
The DNA here is from genome assembly GCF_036705405.1 of Microcoleus sp. B13-B6. NCBI lineage: Bacteria > Bacillati > Cyanobacteriota > Cyanophyceae > Oscillatoriales > Microcoleaceae > Microcoleus > Microcoleus sp. B13-B6. Next base: position 2,787 of record NZ_JAUBUJ010000146.1, on the reverse strand, counting down.
CGAGTTAAGTAGTAGCTTCTGAAGCTTATTTACTAGCTTACGGTCGCCATTCTTCCGAGCTTTATAAATCCTTGTTTGTAGGCGGAGAACCACCTTCTGGAATCGTTTCCAAGGTAATGCTTTCCAATTATCAACTTCCATTTCTAGAGTCGTCATAATTTGTACCAACTACTAAAGTGATTTAGTCTCTATCGACCGTGACCATTAGGGCTTGAGTCCTTAGTTCTTGCCGTTTCGGTCACATCCTACCCGCTCATTTCATCTGTGGCTTTGATGTACCCTACCTAAGATATTTGACATTCTTAGGAGATTTGAGCGTTTTTCTTCGTTCCGTAGAGTGATTATTCGCTGATTTAGGATTCTCCACTTCACCCACCACGACCCAGGATTGCACTTAATAAAGTAACTTTTGTGCGGGTTTTTATGGTTATCTGGCATTCATTTCTGCCAGTAGCGTTTGGATGCTTTTCCAGGAGATTTACTGTACGTTATCCATGTCAGCCTACCTAACGGGTTCCCGGCATCTCAGCCGTCGTTATTCCCGTCCTATTCCCAGCTTCACTTTGAGGATCAGTCTCCGTGTGGGTAGGTTTGGCGTCACATCATCCTTAATGGGGAGGACTTGCACCTCCATCCCTCTACAGTTATCTCAGACTTATTTATATGGCGATGCCTGAGACTCTAGGCTATTTATTTACCTAGAAACGAATCGCACAACTTTAACGCTTAGTCTTAACGGCTGCTAGTTGAAAACTAGCCGTCTGGTCAACAGGCTTTATTCAAGCCCACATCATACCCTACGGGTTAGTGTGCGGTAGTTGACGTGTAGCTAATTTTGTTAGCTTTCAGAGAAATAGCTGGCGTCCGGTCAAAATCGAGCCATTGGGCGATCGCCCCTGAAACGCCGCCGCCAGGTTTATTGCGAAGCAGAGACGCTTTTTCTACTACCAAAACAGAACGTCCCTGCTTTGCCAAGTGATAAGCTGCTGTGCTACCTGCCGGGGCTGCACCGACAATAATGCCATCGAACATTTTTGGTTATGGGTAATTGGTAATTGGTAATTGGTTATGGGGAACAGGGAATTAGTAACTGGTAATTGCTAACTTATGAGTATTAAATCTTGAGTTTTTAATTCACAACTCACAAATCATCGAGCGTCTGGGCGTTGTTCGCGGCCGACTCTGAGCAATCTCAAAACTATTCCTATTCCCCCTGCCCAATTGCCCATTGCCTAAACAGTCGTGATATCTTTCTCTTTCGATGCCAGAACTTCTTCTATTTTCGCAATGTACTTGTCCGTCAGCTTTTGAATTTTATCTTGCAAGTCCCGCGATTCATCTTTAGAGATATCGCTGCTTTTTTCCTGCTTGCGAATCGAGTCAACGGCATCGCGGCGGATATTGCGAATTGCAACTTTACCTTCTTCAGCAAACTTACTGGCCATTTTGACAAATTCTTGGCGTCTGTCGCTCGTCAGCGGCGGAATGTTCAAGCGAATAACAGAACCGTCGTTGTTGGGCACGAGTCCTACATCCGACAGGGAAATTGCTTTTTCGATCGAGGTCAGCGCTGTGCGATCGAACGGTTGAATGGTGATCGTAGTCGCATCCGGGGTGCCGATGTTGGCAAGGGATTTGATCGGAGTTGGAGAGCCGTAGTAATCTACCATGACTCGATCGAGGAGGGAGGCGTTGGCCCGTCCCGTCCGAATAGTATTAAAAGACCGTTGAGTAGCCTCAACTGCCTTTTGCATATGATCTTCTGCTTCAGCTAACTTCACAAAAACCTCCGACAAGAGTTCCAATAGATTCTCCCATTACAGCTCGGTAGATGTTGCCCGACACCGAGAGGTCAAATACCATAATAGGAATATTATTTTCTTTGCAAAGGGCGATCGCCGTACTGTCCATCACCCGCAAATCTTGATTCAAGACGTGGGCATAGGTGAGGGTTTGATACCTGCGCGCGTTGGGGTTGAGGTGGGGGTCGGAATCGTACACCCCATCTACCTTAGTAGCTTTAAAAATGACCTCTGCATCAATTTCAGCCGCCCGCAAAGCTGCTGTTGTATCAGTAGTAAAAAAAGGGTTGCCAGAACCGGCACCAAAAATCACTACTCGTTTTTTTTCTAGGTGGCGAATCGCCCGCCGCCGGATGTAGGGTTCAGCTACTTCTTGCATGGCGATCGCCGATTGCACCCTCGTTGGCACTCCTGCTTGTTCCAGGGCATCCTGCAAAGTGATAGCATTCATCACCGTAGCAATCATGCCCACATAATCAGCCGTTGCCCGATCCATCCCTGCCGAAGCAGCTTTCACCCCGCGAAAAATGTTGCCGCCACCGACAACAATCGCGATTTGAATGCCTTGGGACACGACTTTGGCCACTTCCTGGGCGATCGACTGAACCACTATCGGATCGATGCCGTAGCCCAAGCTGCCCATCAGCGCTTCACCGCTGAGCTTCAGCAAAACTCGCTGATAAACCATCCCCATGTCGCCACTATTTTTTTACTCTTTTTGCCTCCACCATAAGATAGCAGTATGGGTGCATTTTGAACATCAATTGCCCGGAACAGGCATCCTGCTTGTGTTGCAAGAGAATTTGTTTGTGGCGCGGGCTGCGCCGGTGAACAGGCAAGATGCCTGTTCCACAACCGGATTTATTTTTTTTCTGTGAATGCTAGGTGAACAGGCATCTTGCCTGTTCCACAACCGGATTTATTTTTTTTCTGTGAATGCTAGGTGAACAGGCAAGATGCCTGTTCCACAACCGGATTTATTTTT
>NZ_JAUBUJ010000145.1:0-13867 GCF_036705405.1 Microcoleus sp. B13-B6 | reverse complement strand
AAACAAAATGGTACACCGCATATTTGTCTATAAGTGTATCATTTTGTCTATTTATTCGCTACCTAGGGACTAGCTCCATGCTATCGGCTGTACCTGTCTGTACGTAACGACAGATGCGGGTTCGAGCCGCAGTAGCAAGGAGCGCGGATTTGGTCTGGGTGGAATGTGGCAGCGGGTCGAGCAGATTAGCGCTCACTTGGAGATTCAGAGCGAGCTGGGATCGGGAACAAAGGTTATTATTGGTCATATCTGTTGGGAACATCCGTTCGTAAAAACCTACCAAAATCGGGACAAAGCTATGAATAGCTTCCTGGCTTAACGAACGCGATCTAAATATAAAATTAGAGCGACGGAGTGAAAGGTGCAACTATTATGTCTTATAGCGAATTTTCCCTAGATGATATTAAGCATAAACTCGGCTTAACAATTAGAGAAGTATCTGAAGTCTTTACGGCTGTAGAACCGATCGCACCCAGTCAGCTTTTAAAGGAAACCTTAGCCGAAAATATTCCCTTAGCCTTGGGAATTGACACGGAAAAAGCGCGATCGGAGATGATAGTCGCTCCGGTATTGATTGAACTCCGCAGGCGGTGCGATCGTCAAATCAGCCTCTTTTCCGGTACGGAATTTAATATTGATCGAGTCAAAGGACTGAATGGCATTTGTGACTTTATGATTAGTCATTCACCAGAACAATTATCTTTAAATGCTCCCGTGTTTACACTTGTCGAAGCCAAGAATGACAATATCAAATCGGGAATTGCCCAGTGCATTGCAGAAATGTTGGCAGCCCAGATTTTTAATATTCAAAAAGATAACAGCATTTCCTGTGTTTATGGTGCAGTGACAACAGGCAGTATCTGGAGGTTCATGAAACTAGAAGATAGGACGGTTTATAGTAAACTACCCGCTACCAACCGCGTATAGCGGTATAGTGGGGGCTTTCAATAGCCCGCTATGCATCACCGCTCAAAGAACAGCAAAGCCCCGAACCTTCAGGCTGGTTTACAACAACCCCAAGAGCCGAAATATTTTTCGCCCCGTTATAATCTGCATCGCCAACATAGCCACAATGTCCACAAACAAACTGCTTACCTTGCCGATAAGATTCACCCCGAACCGGGTGGATATGGTTGCAGTTATGGCAAGTCTGCGACGTGTATCTAGGGTCGATCAACAAGATTTTTACGCCATATTTTATCGCTTTGTAAATCAAGAATTGCCGCAATTGGAAGAACGCCCAACTATTACTCAACCTCCGCTCTTTTTTGCTGCGAGGAAGGCTATTGGTTCGCTCTCTGATTCCGGTCAAATCTTCCAAAGCAATAGCTTGGCTACTCGACTTAGCCCTAGTTATCAGTCGATGGCTGATGGTGTGATTTACCAATTCCTGAAAGCGTTTTTCCTTGCCCGACAACCGTTTCAACAATGCTCGACATCTGCGTCGAGCACTGCGTGTGCCTTTCGTAGCTTTTTGTTGGATATCCGCTCTAAGTTTGGCGTAATGATTTCTAATTGCGGTAATTTCTTTGCCGCTAAATTTATCCCCTTCGGATGTAACAACAATGTCAGTTCGCCCCAAATCACACCCCAAAACTTTGTCGGTTTCGATTGGTTCTGGTGGTACAGATTCAAGCTGAATGTTCAGATAGTAAGTACCATCTTTACGTTTTACTAGCGTGGCTGTTTTGGGGACTTGCCCCTTCAACAATCCAAGCTGATAGTTGCCAATAGCAAGTGGAAATCGCTCTCTACCGTTGATAGTGGTCAAACTTACAGTCCAGTCTTTCTCTCTGAAAGAGAAGGTGCGGGGGTCGTAAGTGGCACTTGTTGGAGCAAAGTTTTTAACTGGCTTGCCATCTTTCTTGGCCGTTTTCCTGTTACCAGAAACCCGTCTAATCGCATGAATCGCCAACTGAGCAGACAAGCCGAATCTAGTTCTGACATCGTGATAAACCAAGGACTGTATCGCCAACTCGTTTGTCAGAGTTGGAGGAGCAGTTTGGTTCACGTATTCGCAAGCATTAGCAAACGCCAGGAGCGTCGAATCGATTTTCGTCGATTGCTCCGGCGTTACTTCGAGCTTGCAAGATACTGTCAGGACTTGTTTCATGACGCCACTATATCTCAACGCGTGAAACTATGACAATCAAATAATTTGTTCGTTTACTTATACACCGCCTCACTTGTTTAGCGCCTACGGGATTATCGATTTGGTTGGTGGTGCAATGGCTCTCTCACGCGCATTGCTCACGCCACCATACCGAAACGGTATGGTGGGGGAATCCTGCTGTTTTAGTTGAAAATATTCAACTAATTCTAGGTATGTTAATGCAAATTGTTCAGTTGACTCGCCCAACCCTTCCGTGCCTTTGAAGTTCCCTAGTACATTGTACGATCGCACCGTCCCAAGACTGCGATCGAAGTTAACTCGGCGGTTAGATCCCATACCTCAAATATCGATATATGACGTTCCGTGTTTCAGTCTAGCGATCGAACTTAAATTCTTTTCAACAATCTTCCCCGTACTAAACTTGACGAGATTCTGCTCGACCGACTAAATATTAAGTTGCTGTTTCAACGTGGAACCCAACAGTGGTTTACCGTGAGGCTCTCATATATCGATATCTGATGCCTACTCTCGATATATGATACTTAAATCATCTACTTAATTCAAAACCATGCAAATTCGACTAGCAGTCATCAGCAATGCTGGCGGCACTGGCAAAACCACACTTTCAGTTCACCTCGCCTACGAACTGGGGTTAAGGGGTTTGAAAGTAGCCATTATGGATCTCGACCCCCAAGGCTCCCTGACCCTTTTTTGCGGTCTAAATCCGCCAGAGCCAGAACACACACTGTCCGCCATAATGCGAGAAAGCTTCAATGGCTCTTGGCCTCTTACTCCTAGCTGGAGTCCCCACACCAATAATGTAACCGTTTGTCAAGGCGGAATGACGCTGACACAAACAGCAGACGAGTTAGTTCTGCACAAGCGTGGCGCTTATCTTCTAGGCGATTGCCTGAGCGACTATCCAATGGATCACGACCTAATTATCTTCGACTGCCCCGCTACCCTCGGCCCCTTGCCCTTGATGGCACTAACTGCTTGCACTCATATAATAGTGCCCGTACAGCTCGAACCAAAATCAATTCAAGGAGCAGCTCACCTGCTGGAGTGGTACTACCACCATTGCAAACAATTACGCCTCAAGCCGCAACCAGAAATCTTAGGGTTTGTACCCAACCAATACGATACGAAACGAGCCGTCCACCGACAACTTTTAGAGTCATTGCCAGCCCAGCTAGAGCAGATGAATATCCGCGTTTTTCCACCTATTCGGGACAGTGCAGAATTTGTCAATGCCAGCGGTCAAGGGTTGCCCTTACACATTTACCGCCCCCTTCACCCAGCTTTAGGCGACTTCAAAGAAATTGTTAAGCACCTGGCTACCTTAATGGGAAATGAAGTTGCTCCGGCTGTTGCCAAAAAAGGCAAAAAAAAGAAATAGTATTTGATTCATACTCACAACTTGCTTGCTTAGCGAAAACAAGTCCTTCGTTTCTGACTAAGAGCCATGAACTCACTTTCTCCAATCCCCAATCAAAAATCAAAAATCGCTATGGCCACCCGTAAAGCTCCCGACTTGGGAAATTATTTTTCATCCGCCAAGCAGTCAATGCACCTCTCTGAAGCTGAATCCGAGATTCAGGAACTCAAAGCAGAAATTGAAGAACTGCGAAAATCGGGTTCAACGGAATTGGAATCTCAATTGACTGCACTGCGAGAACAACTAGAATCCGCCAGCGGTATCCTCTCCATTTCACTCTTACAAATTCAGCCTAATCCTGAACAACCCAGACAGACTTTTTTGCCAGAAAGTATCGAGTCCATGTCCCGTTCCCTCGCTAGTGACGGACAACTGCAACCCATTATCTTGATTCAACGGGGGGATTTGGTGATATTCGATGGAGAGCGGCGCTGGCGCAGCGCTAAAAATCTGGGCTGGCAAACTTTGCAAGCTGTGATCGTTCCAGAACCCGCGGCTTTGCACCGCAAAGCACTGCTGACTTCCCTGCACCGGGAAGATCTCAATCCCCTCGATAAAGCAGAAGCTATTGTGCGGGAGTTGTCTGAAAATACGGGTTTGGAAGCTGCAACTATCCCCCGCATTCTCTCGACAGTGGTGCGACGCTTGAACGCGCAAAAACGGATGAACTTGGTTTCCGAGTTGGTGACGGTGGCACCTGACGAGCAGCAACAGGGTTTGGCCGCTGTGGGTTTGGATGAACAAGAGTTGGCCGTTTTGCGGACACTGTTGGATTTGCAGCTCAATCCCGCTTCTATCGATGCCAACATTTTCCCGATGCTGTCTTTGGCTGATGACCTTAAGACTGCTATCAGGCAATTAGGACTTAAAGGGGTTCATGCAATGGCTCTTTCTAAACTCTCTGCTAAAAATTTAGTCTTGCCAGAGGAAGAAGCGCAGCCGATTAGAGTTCAAGCAACCGATCGAGTTATTGCCGAGAAATTGTCGGTGACTCAAACTCGTAAATTGGTGCAAGAAATTATCAATTCTAATCTGGATGATTTCCCAGGGGCAGCCCGCCAATTCAAGCAGGTTAAGTTGGCAGCCGGGAATTTGAAAAAGCTCTCACCTCAAGTGTTGGAGCAAGCTGAGGTTGACCAACTTGTGGAGTTGCAGGAGGTTTTGCGCCAAAAGCTGGCGGAAATTGAGACGGTTTTAAAGCAAAATACTGAGAAATAACGGCAAAGTTTCGATCGGTCTGCTTGCTAAAATCGATCGAGTGGAAACACTCGCCGTTTTCATCGCTCCGTATGCCTCTAATCTTGGCAAACCAGGGTACGAGAAAACCGCTGAGATACCAGCGGGAAGGGGGTTGGTTGATGATTTCTGCGGCGTGGGCTTCGTCGTCGGGGATGGGGCCGATCAGGTCGAGTTGTAAAGCGTCGATTAGGTGTTGGCGGACTTGGGCGGGGGTTGTTGGGGTTGCATTGATATTCATTATATGCCTTTACCTTTAATTAGATTGTTTAATAATTAGTCCAAACTTTAATGCCTAAATGATTCCTTACTTGTATCAAAGGAATCTTTTTTTTTGAGTCATAGCTTGCACAGATGTATGAAGGTTTCCTAATTGAATCTTTGTTTTTTTGCCAATAAAACGCTGACCTGTAGTAATCACTGTATAAGGTTTGACTGTCAGCACTTGAGTGCTGGTGTTATACGAATTCGGCTTCATCAATTATTCATAAGTAGTGACAAGATTAACTGTTCGCAGGTATCCAGGGTCTTCCAACGACAGTTTTTCTCCTTCTTTTTTGATATTTTTATAAGCTTTTTCTAAGTTAGAAAATAAAATTAGAGCTATCCCCATAGATTGTGGATTTACTGTACCAGGAATCGATCGGCATTGTTTTATGCGGCAACAAGGACTTGATCGGGTGACAGAAAAGCTAAGATGATATCGTTTTGAGGAATGCCTTCCTCAATTAAATCTTGGGTAATGCCGCATTCCATACCGTCATATTCAATGTAGATTTTACCAGCTTCCAACGTGATATAAATGAGGTTTCCTCTGATTCGCCGCCCCCGATCCCAACCAACTTGCATCAAGGCGTAGCGATCGTGAGTTTCGTCAAACACGGGATCAAGTCGGATCTCTCCGTGAGAAGGCTTTAATTGGGCATATTTCCCGATTACCTGTTTGACAATTTCTCGGTATGTGGTTGGATTATCCGTTAAGTTATCCATTGTTGAACCTCTATTTTTTCTAAATCGATTACTACCAAATTTAAGGGTATTTCTGTAATGGCGAGTTCGCCAATAGGTTCGCTGAAAATGCCGTTATAGGCCAGAGTGGGAACGGCTAAATAAATTATCCGTTCTGGGTCAACTTGGCCTAGCAATAACCGATAGAGTATATATTGACCAAGAGCTTGTTCCAGATCGGCAATAGGTGACACTCCTCGAAATTCTTTAATTTCAATGGCGATGCGGGTATTTTCTCGCTTTGCGCCAATAAAACGCCCTTCTATTTTGTTGTTGACTTCGGACGCTGCCGCTGCCAAGTCTACAAAGAGAAATCGCTCTCCGTAAGAAATTACATAGGGGTCGTTAGTGATTTCCCAACCATCTTTTATCAGCGCTTCTTTAACGATATTATGGATTGTATCTCTTGCCGGCATTCTTTCCTCAAATTGTCTCGGTTCGCTTTTGCTGAGTTGATGTAATTATTCGTAAATTTTGTTTGGCGAATATGCCATTTTTTATTAACGACTTGACTAAGCAGGAGATAATGTGTTAGGGCAAGCGCCCCAAGCTGAACTAAACTCCTATTTGTGTGATAATTGCAATTTTATCACAGATGAGATTTGCATAGAGGGAGGCAAAAGCAATGGCAAGCAGATATAGTATCGTTCAATACGTCCCCAATCCCATCGCTGACGAACGGATTAATATTGGCGTTGTTGCTTTTGATGACAATGATGTGCGCGTACAATTTTTGAATCATTGGAGTCGAGTGCAGGCTTTTGGTCGCGAAGATATTCATTTTCTCAGAGACTTTGCAAAACGAATGAACTTCGCCGCTAGTGAGGGTTTGCTTTTTCCCGGAGATGAGCCAGATGGCACTCCTAAACATGAGCGATTAAAAAAAATTGCACAGGGTTGGATTAATAGTATTCAATTCACAGAACCTTGCGGATCTTTGGAGAATGTCGAGAGTTTATTAGAAGATATCGCGCAGACTTACTTGGTTAATGTATTTTCTGCAAAAACTAAGCGAAATCGCCAAGATGCTGCGAGAATTACAACTTCTATAATTAGAAAAACTCTGATATCCTATGATGATAAACCTGCTTTAAAAGAAATGCTAAAAAATAATTTTCCTGTAAAAGGAAGTCATAAAAAACACAAGTTTGATGCGGTTGTTGCTAACGGTCAACCTTACTTTGCCACCCACGGAATATCCTTTGAGGTTCACATTCCTGAAAGTCTCCAAGATTCTATTTCTTGGATGATTTCAGATGTCAAAGAATCTAATCCTAAATTGCCTATAGGAATTGTTGCACTTCCCCCAAAACAAGAGTGGCAGGATTATGAAAAACTAAACGAAGTGTATCAAACAACTATCTCAACTTACAGGAGTTTGGGGGCGGAAGTTTTGCAAGAAAATGAAGTACAACCTTGGGCATCTCAGACTAGACCTCTTGCAAAATAATTTTGTGCTATGGATGGAAAGTTTAGCCAATTTTATAATCTAGCAGGCTGGGCAAGTTTAAGGAGATGCCAATCAACCCAATAATTCAAAGTTTGACCTAAACTTGAGCAAACTTTTAAGGATAACACATATTTTTTTTGCAAGAGGTCTACTATTGATAAGTTAGTTGCAATGGTGTGAGTAGGGTGCGTCAGTCATCAATTCTTTGCTATTAGCGATAAATCTTCCTCTGACGCACCTTACAGATTACAGACTATCAGGAAAACCGGGGATACTAGGCGGCTTATCTGCAACTTTTTTGCGCGATTTAGATGATGTCTTTTTACCTCCTTTCGCCTTCCCCTCGGCCGCTTTCCCTCCCAGAATTTCCTCTTGATAGCGTTTCAGATTCAATTCAAGCAACCTCGCTAACACTTCAACGTGTATTTCTTCGGGCCATTTATAACGCCAAGGTTTTTTCTTCTGGCGTTTGCTAATTCCTTCGCTTTCTTCCTCTTCTTCTTCGTAGTCGAGGATGAATTCACAGTCGGTGGGGATGTCTGTCCAACCGTAGGCGTTTAATGTTTTATGATACGGCTCGATCGCATTCTTGATGCAGTTGGCGCAGTTTTATTATATCCGGGTGGCGTTCGTCCGGGTTGTGGAAGCGGTTGTAAGTGTCGGTGAGTCCCTGGTTGGGATCTCTACGGGGGAACATCGATGAATCAAAAACGCGACAATCAGCCTTATCAAATCAAAGGGGTTGAGGCTCTGTTAGGAACCAGCGACAGCGAAGATGTCGCATCCTCCCTTGTCTCAATACACAAAATTGTCCTGCCACCGCAGCAACCGCGCCGCTATTTCGAGCCGACAGCTATGCAAGAACTGGTGGAGTCAGTCAAGCAGCTAGGGATTCTGCAACCGCTCCTGGTACGCCCCATAGATGGCAACAAGTACGAATTGGTAGCGGGAGAACGGCGCTATCGAGCCGCTTCGTCGTTAGGCTTGACTGAGATTCCTGTTGTGATTCGGGAACTGACAGACGCAGAGGCCCTGCAAATTGCACTGCTGGAGAACTTGCAGCGGGAAGATTTGAATGCGATTGAGGAAACCGAGGAGATTTTGCAATTGCTGGCAATGAAATTGAACTCTACCTCTTCGTCAGTTATTGCTTTGCTCGGAGCGGCCGCTCACCCGGAACGCACGGGTGTGGATAACGTTATCCACAGCTCGGATTGGCAAATAGTAAGCGATATATTTGCACTCGTCGGGAAGTACACTCCAGAGAGTTTCCGAACCAATCGCCTCCCTTTGCTGAACCTGCCAGATGATGTGATTGGAGCGCTGCGGAAAGGACGGATTGAGTATACCAAAGCCAGAGCGATCGCCCGAGTTAAGGATCTCGACGATCGCTCGCAATTACTAGAGGAGGCGATCGATCTCGACCTCTCTCTGACTCAAATCAAACAGCGCATTGCCGATTTAAAAGCGAAAAATACGGGGGAGGCGACTGCACCGGATCGATCGCTTAAAAGTCGCGTAGATGCAGCTTTGCAGCGAGTGAAAAAGTCCAAGGTTTGGGATGATCCCAAAAAGCAAAAGAAACTAGAGAAACTGTTAGCTGAACTGGAAGCATTGGTGGGTGAGGGATTGGAAAATTGAAGCTGATTTTAAAGTAAAGCTACATGAACTACCTACACTGTGCCTTGCGGGTACGGCGTTTTATGGCAGCGTTGATGATAAAAAGCCTCTCAAAACAATTGATGTATTTGACTGCGCTGCACGTCGATTTCCGAATGCAGCGCATATATGGCTTGAGCGACTTGAAAGTATCTCAAAGGCGAGTATAGTGGATATTTTTCATCTAATTCCTAACACTCGTATCTCACCGATTGCAGCCGAGTTTGCCCAAAAAATTCTTGAATTCAATCAACACAGACTGCTTAACTTGAGGAAAACGCTACCGTGAAAACACACTCAACGCTTTTTTTGGCTTGGCAAGATCCAAACAGCCGTTCCTGGTTTCCCATTGGCAGGCTAACATTTGACGGAACCAACTACCAATTTACCTACACGCAAGGCGTTTTAGAAGCTCAACAGAAGTGCGGTTTTGAACCCTTGCCCTCGTTTCCGCGCTTAGGTGAAGTATATACATCAACCTACTTATTTCCCGTATTTGCTAATCGGTTGATGCCGAAAAATCGCCCCGATTACCCAAGTTTTATTCACTGGCTAAATCTTCCTCAAGATGAAAGCGATCCAATTGCCATGCTAGCCCGCAGCGGTGGGCGGCGAGAAACAGATACTCTAACTGTTTTTCTCATTCCTGAACCAGATTCAGAAGGGCGGTATCGCCTTCACTTTTTCTTGCAGGGACTGCGGTATTTGCCACCCTGTACAATTGAGCGAATTAACCGCTTAGAGACAGGAGAAAATTTGTGGTTAGCTCACGAATTTCAAAATCATTATGATTCTAAAGCATTGACTTTAAATACAGAAGACCACCATATTGTCGGGTATTGTCCGCGATATTTGAATAGTGAGATTTTTGAAGTTCTATTGAGGAATCCCAGTTTAGTAGAGGTGCGCGTAGAGCAAGTCAATCTACCGCCGACACCACTCCAGTTTCGCCTGCTGTGTAATATAACTGCTCAATGCTATAATGACTTTCGCCCCTTTTCAAGTTATGAATATCAGCCCCTCAGCAGCTCTTGGGTTTAATAACTGCATCTAAATAACTAGACAATACTGTATATAACTCGACAAAACATAGCGAAAAGGTCAACAAGATAGCTTCACATTAGAAGGAACAATCAAGATTGACCATCGAAAGATTCAACTACCCAAAATAGGACTACTGAAAACCTATGAAGATCTACCAACCGGATTAACTCCCAAGACAGCAATAATTAGTCGAACTGCCCAGCGCTGGTTTGTATCATTAACTTGCTCTTGCTGTGGACATATTCAAGAAATGCCGCTCAAAGAACGTGTGTTTAACTGCTCGGGGTGCAGCATCAGCATCGATCGCGATCTGAATGCCGCACTGAATCTCGAACATCAAGCTTTTATACTAGCTTAAAAGTATACCGGGTGCAGCTTGCGCCTGGAAGCCTGCAAAGAGTGTTAACCGCTCCCATGCCCTCGTTGACGCAGGAAGTAGACTTCAATCTAGCTTGTCTAGATTTGTGTAGGTTCTATCGAGCGGTTTAAAGTGTACTCTAGTGGGGACTTACGGCGTAATAATTAAAAATCTGGCTTTGGGAAAAAATCTGTGCAACCTAAAAATAGCGGCAAAAAGCTAGTCTCATTGGTATCGTTTCTAGTCTCGCTGTTCATCCCTTCTTTTATGAGTGCAGTTGGATTATTTCTCAGCCTCTGGGTCATCGTACCAGCGCCCACACTGTCCCTGTTTCCTTTGGCAGTGGGAGCGCCAGAAATTAGCCCTTGGCTTGTGGGTATTAATGTGATCGCCATGCAGCTAACCATCTTCAGACGACAACAAGGCTGGCTCTACAACACATCCCTAGTCTGTAGCCTGCTTGCCCTGATCCTCAGCCTAATCCCCCTGGTACAGTTCCCAGCAGCCCATGCACGGATCGCGGCCGAAGTCCAAGCAGTTTTAGGGACAAACTATTTAGCAGCGGTTCCTCAAGTTGAACAGGCCGGGCGACGACAACAACCGTTTATCCTAGCAGATGCCTTCCGGGGAATTCCCCTGCGGGAAGTTCGCACGAATGAAGGCGTTGTATTTGCCAACCCGGATGGAGTGAAACTGCAACTAAACGTTTACCGGCCGATGCAAATTGGTAGATATCCGGCGATCGTCATCCTCTACGGAGGAGCTTGGCAAAGAGGCACTCCAAATAGCAATGAGGAATTTAGCCGCTACATGGCTGCGAGGGGCTATTGTGTAGTAGCAATTGATTACCGCCACGCTCCCCAGTATCGGTTTCCAGCTCAGTTGGAGGACGTAGAAGCCGCTCTGTCGTATATCAAAACCCATGCCGATGAGTGGGAAATTGATATTGACAGAATTGCTCTGATGGGAAGGTCAGCCGGTGCCCATTTAGCATCACTTTATGCTTATCGTTCAACTACAGTTCCAGTTCGGGCAGTAGTGAATTACTACGGGCCTAATAACCTGCTTCGGGGATATTACGATCCACCTTTTCCCGACCCCCTAAACGTCCGAGCCATTCTGCGTGACTTTCTGGGAGGAACCCCCGACCAATTAGGAGAGCTTTACCGTCAAGCTTCTCCCATCAATTATGTTAAACCCAACCTTCCCCCTTCTCTACTGGTTTATGCAGGTCGCGACCATATAGTTGAGGCCAAGTTTGGACGCTCTCTCTACGAACAATTACGAGCCACTGGCAATCGTGCGGTAATGCTCGAAATTCCTTGGGCTGAACACGCTTTTGATGCGGTTTTTAATGGTGTAAGCAATCAACTGGCTTTGTATTACACAGAACGCTTTTTGGCTTGGGCACTGAAGTCTTCTGAGTATACCACATCCGGGTCAGCTACCCCCTTTATGATGGGGAGAAAGAAACTCACTTTCTGCGATCGCAGGAGAATCTGCGCGATCGTTATTTTTCCCTCAACAGGATTGTCAGCTTCCGGCTATCAAGGCAACAAGCCTTGACTTCCGGCTCATAAAATATGCAAAAAAGTCATAATTTCAGTTGGGAGAGTGAAAATAACGATCGCAATTATGAAGTTACCCGCCTCGAAAAATTATTAGTTATACTGTGGTGACAATTTCTGACGACGACCACAAATGATAAAACGACCTCAAAAAAGAGCTTTTGGGGGCGCTCGACTGCTTGCTTGCGAGCGATCGCCCTCAAGATCTCAAAGCGGTTCTATTAACTGATAAATATCTAAACTAGCAAAAATACACGCGAGAGTTGCGAACATCAGGAAAGATTCTATACACAAACTCACGACTCACCTTGCCAAAAACCACTACCTACTTATTATGTTAAACGCTGACACTCAAGAAACCTTCAAAATAACAGTCATTCGTTTGATAGAAGAATATATTTTACAAAGAATTACACAACTCGACCCAAACGCCGTCACAACTGAAACTGGACAGGTCACATCTCCTCGCAAATGTCAAGCTTTTTTTGCGTTTCTTCGCAAGTCGGACGGTCTAAGTTTTTTAGAACGGTCTTTAAAAATCCCTGATGAATTTTGGCAAGCGAAATATCAATGGCTGCAACAAGCTCGCGAACTTGCTAATAATGAGGAGGAATTGCAGAACTTATTAAATCATGAAATTCAACCCGATCTATGTCTAGATCAACACATCAACCCCAATTCGTCCCTAGTTATAAATAAAACTACTCCGCCATCAAATAAATTGTATTGCAGTCAAAGTGAAACAGATTTCAGTAACAACGACTTCAACACTGTTTTTGTTAATAAAGATTATATTACTAACTTATGCGCCATCAAGACAGCTACTGAGTTATTGCAGAAGATAGACTTCCTTAACATTAACTTGTCAACCATAGAAAGTATATTCGGAGTCTCGTCAAAACCAGACATATTCGCAGAATCCCAACTGGCAGAAATTACAGGCCTGCCCACACCAGTCCCCTTCAGAGCTAGTGTAGAATCTAACTACCGCCTCGATAAATGGAAAAAAGATTCCAATAACCAGGGTGTTTTTGAAACAAGTTGTCAGACTAACCCCAAAAATCGGGTGGAAGTTTTCCTGGTCGGGGAAAATAATGATATCTTGGCATTAGAAGCAGCCCTCCAAGTCATCGATTTGATGGGAATTGAAGCGGCAAAAATCCAGTTAGTTTTTGCCGCTCACGTTTTTAACCAGTCCAACCTTTTTCAGTCCTATTTCACTCTGAAGGGAACCGATATCATTCAGCAAATAGGCTGGGACAAGAAACATCGGTCAACGGTTGCTGACAAGCTATCTCAAATTGCCAGTATTGCCTTTCATCTGGGAAAAATGTTGATGCAGTGTACCTGGGTTGAAGGCAAGCCAAAAGGCAATAAAGTTGACGCTAGCGTTAGCATTTCTCCCCTTTGGGTGATTGAGGTCGATTTTAGAGGACAGATGAATATATTCACTGGAAAAGTTGACGACCCTGTAGAAGTTTATATCGCCGTCCGACCCGGACCTTGGGCTGAGAAATGGCTCAATAAGATGGGAGCCAAAGCAGGGATAGCCCTCCATCAATTTGGTTGGCTAGCCGCAGAAATTTTGAAAATCAACCCCTACCATGATGAACTGGCACTCTCCGCTGGCCATTCACCTAACAATGGCTAGCCGCATCAAGATGCGGGATAAAAACCAGTACGAACACAAAGTGGGGAGCTTGTTAGAAGCTGTGGAGCTAGAAGCCCGAATAAATGCCGCTCGCCAATTGAAGCGGGAAGCCTACGACTTGAAGCAACGATGGGATAACGCTCTGAAGCTATTGACGAGTATTGGCTGGCGGGTCATTTTTGATGATAGCACCTACCCAGACTGGTTGAGACCTGTAAGTCTTGCTGAGAAACCCTCTGGCTGGAAAAAAGAGAAAATCATTGATCGACTGTGGAGAGCAAAACTGACGATTATGCCACCAGAGCCTATTCCTGCCCTGTTAGCAACCAAAGCGAAGCTATC
>NZ_JAUBUJ010000144.1:0-13980 GCF_036705405.1 Microcoleus sp. B13-B6 | reverse complement strand
AAATAATCCCGTTGGCTTTCCATAGCCGTAGTTGTGCGAACTACTTTCACTTTTTTTCTCCACATTGGGATTGTCATTCTGATTGTAACACGCTACTTCTTTCTTCTAAACCCTCCAATTGGAGGGGGAGAATATCACTCAGTAGCAGGAATTTGTGAAGTAACAACCTTGTCAAAATCGGGACTATTACTGTGCGTAAGTCCTAAAAATGTAAAAACTAGGATTCAGGAGCTAATCAATGAGCAGAAGAAAACTTACCCCAGAATATCGCTCCACAGAATGGGTAGCTGGGGAAGGACTAAAAATCCCAGTCTTTGATATGTCCTTGGCTGACGGTAGAGCAAAGGGGCGGTACCAAGCTGAATCAGAAGTGCTGCGTAACTCCCTGCTTGAACTGCTTTTTGAACCTGAAGAATTAGCATCCCTAACCATCGTTAAACCAGACCAAAATGATAGCAGCTTCGACCCTCTGAAAAACATCGATTTCGGAGATGGTATTACCAGAAGAGTTGCTTTCAGCTCCGGCAAAAATGTGTACTTTGCAGACATTGAACTCTCAACCCAACTGTTGAGCGTATTCAAAACCCAACCCGACCACGCCTGTCGCTACGGCTCACTGCTAGTTAGCAGTTGCAACCAAGGAGCCAAATTGTTAGATAGCTCCCTTGACGGCGAAACCTTGCGACTCAAAATTGTTGATTCTCAAAGCGATGACCAAAGTGAAAAAGCGAAAGCTCATAAGTGGCAAACCGGAGACTGTCACGGTAAAATTTCACCGGCACTAGCCCAACAATTAGGAGGGAATTACAACCGACCTTTTCAATTCAGATTTGCCTGGATGCAGGAATGGGGACAAGAAGACTGCCACACTCCAGAAATTAGCTTTCTTGCCAAAGGAACGCTGTTGCCTGATGCTAATTTAACCTCCGACTTGGATTATGATATCATTATGGATCGCTCCTCTATCAAAGGAGTTGCTAAAGAGCAATTAGCTGAACTTATCCCCTGTGGCGACTACGAATTTCCCAAAGCTATACTGGGAAACCGAGGCAACGCCAAAGTAACTGAATACGAAAATTCCTGGCAATTTTCGATTTGGTATTCCGAAGCAGCTATTGGGGCTGACATAGCCACACCGACCAAAATTGAAGCCCAAAAGCTAGCTGACTTGCAAAATAACCGGCTGCAACTTGCCAAATACTTAGTGGAGCAGCACGACAAAAAAGCTGCTTTTCAATCTAGCCTTCACGAAGACAGCAGCGGATTAGAAGACGAAACAGATGAAAAAGCCCAACGCAACGAATCCCGGCTAATTTCAATTTTGAGGAACGACAAACTCGGTCAACTCCTCGACTTTCCCAAAGTCGTCGATTTCATGCAAGAACAACTGGCTAAAAAGTGGAAAGACTTAGCAATTAAGGGAGCAATTCATCATGGTTCAGCAATGGCTCAACCTTGTGAAAACCTCCAACCCGGTACAATTGTGGCCCCCCACTTGCGACACGGCACAGAAGTCATCGTTACCCGATACCCAATTGTCAGTAAAGATAACATCCGCCGCTACACAGTAGACAACAAAAGCCATCGCGCATTAACGAAATACAAAGGGTGCGTTTTCATTCACCCAGACCAAGCCATGCAGCATCACCAATGCGATTTTGATGGCGATCAATTAGTGATTACGCCTGCTTCCCGAATGCCGAATATCGCCTCTGAAACCAGGCACGCTAATCAAGAGAATGAGTACGATGCAGTTGAGAAGCGAGAGAAAGTTGACTACACTAAAGCTACCGATAGTGATGGCGATCGCAAGTATACCAAATTGCGGCAAATTGCCGTAGCGATCGCCCAAAATAAAATCGGCTGGGTGGCTACCTTAATCGGGAGAGTGCAATCGTCAGCAGCAGAACCGGGACAGCCAGAAAGTTTATTCAATCAACAGAAGCGGCAGCTTCTTGGAAAGCTGTTTGATGCCCTGCAAATTGAAGTGGACAGTCCCAAAAGTGCTACTCGTACAGAAGACCACCACCCCACCTTGTTGTCCAAGGCTAAGCAGTGGTCAGAACAGCACCCAAGCTACCTATTTGACTACAAAGACGACCCCAGGCTTTACAAAACGGTGCCATTACCTATAGGAGACGGCACCGCTATCAATTGCATCGCTAAGGAGGCTGTTAATCCAGAGTGGGAACCGACTCGTCTAAAAAGCCGCCACCGCGACGAATTTCGCTACTTGTTTGAGTCTCCTTCTGACTTAGATGAGCGAGAAAAATGGGAGAAATATTATGTCAGGTGGGCACAAGATATTAAGGAACGCTATCGAGAAAGGATGGGCGAAATTCACTCGGAGTGCGGCGGCGATTCTAAGGCAATTAAAGAAGCAGTCAGCAAGTTATACGAGAGCTTAAGAGCCGATGTAACTGAAGCTTGGACTGACCCTGAAGAACGGTTTTTAGCTGCTAGTGCGATGTGGCACGTCGAAACCGCAAATCCCAACTTAGAAGTTCCTCGCAAAGCTTGTAAGGAACTTTCTCGCCAACTGGTGATTGAATTCACCCTTGAACCTGAGTACGAGCGACTGCACGAAGCAATGCCAAAAGACACTTACGTTCTGAGCGTCCCTTTCGAGGAATTTGAACTGGACGGCAGCGGTAAGACTGTCAGGGATAAGAAGCGACAGCCAGTTGGCAAAGACTTAGCTGGACATTGGAAAGAATTGTTAGACAGCAAAGGCATTAAATATGAAGCAACTTTGCATCTGAGTCTGCCAATGGTCAATTTTGCGTTAATTGAACCCAGCGAAAAACTGGTGGGAATTCTTGAGAAAAAGTTTGGCGAAAATGTCAACGACATCGACAGTTTAGACTTAACCTACCGCGATGGTCTTGGTCGCACCAAAGATGTGAGTTCACGCATTGTAGCTCCTGCTGATTATACTTGGCTTGAGTCCCAAAACCAAACACCTAAAGCAGCATTGGTTCTCAACTTGTTTACAGATGAAATTTGCCAGCAGTTGCAAACCTTTCAGTTTGACAGAGCTGAACTGATTGGACAGAAGTACAATGACTTGAAAGATGTTGACTTTAGCAGTCCCAAATGGAGGCAGAAAACATTGACTTTTGAGGTGGGTTCTGTTAGCGGTACCGATTCAAGGCGCGACGGTAGCCCTATTGTTCTCCTTGACGGACAAGAATTAGCCATGTTCTCTGCTAATTCACCTAAATTGCCGATCGGCACTACCTTTGAGGCCACTATTGAACCCTCGCCTAAAGGCAGCGCTCTGATCTTAAACATCAACCCTAGTTCTGTGCAACTAATTGAATCAGTTGAGGAACTTTCAGAAGTCGTACCAACTCCTTGTCAAGGGCGATCGCAATCCGTATCGCCAACTCCTTGTCAAGAGCGATCGCTTGTATCGCCAACCCCTACCCAAAACAAACCACCGTCTCAACCCCAAGACATTGCTGCCAGCCCCGCCCACCTCTCACAATTGCTGAAAGATGCGATTTCTGAAGCATATAAGCAAACTGGAGAAACTACAATCCCTGTGGGAAACTGGACAGCTTTTATTACCCAATCTCGCAACAATGTTAGGTGTTTAGTCAGAGATGAAGCTGATAATCCGGTCTTAGCTGCTGACTTGAAAACAGGTCAAATAATTAAGAAGCTTTCTGAAAACAACAGCTCTCAGTTTATCAAATACCTCAGAGAGGTTGATGTTGAATTAGCTTCTACATCTTCAAAAAAAAGAGATGCAGATACACAACTTTAATATCAACTACCGCACATCTAAGAGCGGGTAGGTGTGAACACCAGGAAAGCTCGTTGACCGAACAGTTAGTTTTTTAGTGAGTTTCAAACAGGGGATAAGCTGTCGCGCCTTTAAATTGTATACTTCAATCTTTGTGGGAAAAGCGTCAAAGTCTCTCCCCCTCTCTCTTTCTCCCCCTCTCCCCCTCTCTTTCTCCCCCTCCCCAACCAACAGATACTTTAGATGCGTAGCAGCTTAATTATTAGTGGGCGACGATTCCCCCTCCGATTGGAGGGGGTCACTTTAACTCCCCAAAACCGCACTTTAGAGTGAAGTCACTAGCCATACTGCTCGAATTTCATGGGAAATATCCACTCACCCCGCCACAAAGATTATGCCCACAAAAACAGCATCCCGAAGCCGAAGCCAGGGAAATTACATCACCCCTAACACAGCCGAGGGCAAGAAAATCCTCAACTACCTAAGAAATCGCTGCGAGAAAGCTTTAGATTACTGCCAGGAAAATGGACTCACCAGCGTAGAAGATTTTGCCGATGCAATTGAAGAACTAACGGAAGCCGACGGCAAACCTGGCATTAGCGTGGAGGTCAAGCACAACGGACTCGTCCTCAGTTTGAGCGATCGACCTGAGTACGGCTCTACCACAGGAAAATACATGATGGAACACTTGGGAGAGCCGGACGACAACCGATTTACTAAAACAGGAATTGAAGCATTACTCGATTCGCCTCGAACTAAAACAAGGTCTAAAAAAGACAATTTACTAGATGAATTGGATGATGAGCAACCCTCCCCCAAGTCTAAATCTAAAGCTGCAACTAAGTCTAAAAAAGACGATTTACTAGATGAATTAGAGGATGAGCAACCCTCGCATCGATCGAAATCTCAAACGGCAAACAAGTCTAAAAAAGACGATTTGCTAGATGACTTAGAAGATGATGAACCATCGCACAGATCGAAATCTAAAGCCAATATCAAATCCAGAAAAGATGAAATAGAAAATTCGGATGACGACGAGCCATCACCCAACTCTCAAACCAAAAGAAGATCCCGAAAAGATGACGTAGATGAGTTGGAGTCGGAAGAACCACTGGTTAAATCTAAAGCCTTAAGCCGCTCTCCGAGAGATGAGCTAAGTGAGTTAGATGAGTTTGAAGTCAAAAAACCTCAACCTAAAGATAAGTCTCCAACTAAAAGCCACCTTCAAAACTCTGAACAAGAAGATTTGGAAGAAGAAGAATTATCAGCTAAATCCCAAACCAAAAGAAAACTTCAGACAGATGAACCGGTAGAAATTGCTGAATCCTTAGCAGCCACACCTTCCAAAACCAGAACTAGCCAACAGCGACCTCAAGGCAAAAAATCAAACGACCAGAACATCGATAGTATCCTCGATGCTGCTGTACAAGTCAGTGGTAGAACAGCCATTTCTGGAAGTGAGGTAGAAGGTACAACTGTCAGCGGCATGAGTGCTCAAGTTGCGGTTCTCGCTACTCTGATTGGCAAAAAAGCAGCTTCTCAAATTATAGAAGCTGCTCTTGGGGCTGGAAAAGAGCGCCAAGTTGCCGATATTGTCAAAAGGCTCAAAGCTCAAAGCCAGCGAGCTGACTCGCTCTCCCAGCGAGTTACCAACTTGGTTGAAGCGGATTCAGTTGCAGATGCAATGGTTGAATCCGAAGCTTTACCAATAGCTGAACCGGAGCCAGAACCGGAACAAAACATCTTACCTGAACCCGATGCCGAACTTGTGTCAACACCCGGTATGCTCTTAGCTAAAGCTGTTAACAAAGTCCACGGAAAAGTTGATAAAATTTCCGGGAGTGTGAGAGACAACGATTCTGAAAAAACGGCTTCTATTAAAATTGACACAGAGGCGAGTTTTGAAGAACAACTCGTACAAATAAATGAAGCACTCAACCGACTTGAAAAGCGACTCGATACCCTAGAAGAGCGAATAGAAGCTTTAGAGAACAAACTTTCTCTTCAAAGCGAGACAGGCGTTCAAGCTGTGGATACAAAAGTAGAACCGCCCGACAGCTCGACTCCATCTCTCAGCGACCAATTCGTACAAAACGCAACAGAAATAGATGAAAAACTTTCATTAGAATCAACAATTCCAACTAGCAGCGCTAACGCTACTGCTAAAAAAATTACTCTGACAGCCCAGAATTTTACTCAGGACTCCCAACTTGCAGCAACACTGGCAAAAATTTACAGCCTAGCTGAAGAAGAAGCAAATGCGGAAGGCATTGCATTAGAAGATGGCGTTGATTTGGGAGAAGCCAAACTTTATGTAACAAATTTTGACTCCTCTACCGCTATCAGCTTAAAAACGAAAGAAGGCGAGGAAATGTTCTCAGCAGTACAGGATAAAACTGGAGAGTGGAAAGTGACAAACGACTTCTTGAAACCTGAAGAAAAAGAAGAACTCGACCGCTTAAAAATTTTTCAACAAGCTCTCAACCAAGAACGTTTAGCTGAAATGGTAAAGAGAAGCAATCAAGATGAAATCAGCTTTACCGATTCCCAAGGCTCGCGCCTCGACTTTGAAGTCGAATTCAGCGATAAATCCAAGTCGAAGGGTACTGTCAAAGGCTTTAACTCTCACAGCGAGATAGTTTTTGAGGCTAGCCTCCAAAAAGGTAATGTTGAGGTACTTCTGTGCGACATTCCACCAGAAGTAGTTGAAAATCTCCTCTCCCAACAGCAACTTGCTCCAAACCAGAACTCCAACAAGCAGGAAGCGAGAAAAACTGAGGTGGAAATGGAAATTTGAAATAATTTTTTTCACTTGTACCCTCCATTTGGAGGGGGTCACTCTCACTGTATAGAATCACCTTTTTTGGCGATTTTGCAGGGATTAGATGCAACTTAAATTAGCATTAAAGCACTAAATTAATCGAGATAGTGACATGGCTACTTACTTAGACCAAACAAGAAATGAACGAAACCGCAACTCATTATCACGCTGGTTAAAACAACAGAAAATCAAACTGGGCGACCTTCCATTCCTCGGCATTTGCCTAGCCTCGCTCATCTACTTCAGCATTCACGACCCGCTCCTAATAACAACTTTAGGCTGCTCCAGCATAGTCTTTTTGAGTTTGTGGCACACCGCTAAAGCAATCCCAATTGTAGAGCGATATATCGGCTGCAAAATTCGATTTTGGCACATTACCACTGCCATCATCACCTCCACTGCACTGTGCTCCGTGCTCGATTCCCCCGCCAACGCCATCTTCCTCTCCGGCTTAGAAGAATTCATGAAAGAGCTAGCAGAAGGAGCCTCTTCAGCGGGAGGCGAAGCCATTGATGCCGAGGTCATCGAACTGATTTTTAACCTCATTCGTGGTGCTTTTCTTTTATTAGTAGCATCCGCGTCTCTTTTTGCTTACAACCAAGCGCAACAAGGTAATGACTGGCGACCAATTGTTACCCAAGTCGCCTTAGCTTTTGCCATTGTAATTGCCATTGATGTAATAACTTTCCTCTTCGTTGGTAATGGCGGTGGCGGAGGTGGAGCTTAGGGAAGAAGGGGAAGGGGAAGGAAGGATAATTTTTCTAGTTTGGAGTTGAACCTTATTCTCTGATTTGTCAAATTGTAAAAATCAAAGACCGATTTGATAATGAGGTTATTTTAAGCAACTGTTTCCACCCCTACTCTTATTTATGGAACAAAACCAACATACTGAATAGTGGGGATTAACAGGTAATAATATAGCACTCTGTTTTTCTTTCCGTTTCCCTGCTTTAACTCCGAAAATCGCACAAGTAGCAACAAAAGCTATTAAAAACCCGGTTTTCCCTTCCCCTTCCCCCTCCTTTTTCCCTTCCCCCTCCCCTTACTACCATGCTCAAAGACCCAGACAAAGACTTCATCTCCGTCAATAAAATTCTTGGCAAACAAGCCAGCATCGGCATCATTCCAGCGGAACAGCTAATTCCGTGGATGCTAATCACCGTAATTTCCTACATCCTCACCAACGGCTTATTCAGCTTAGGAATGCCTTGGTTTTTCACCACTACTTTCTGGCTAATTGTAAGCTGGTGGCTCCTGACAGGTAACAAACCTCACCTTTTTGTAGACAGGTTTAGACCTCCGCCGGGGAACGAGTGGTACAACGGTAATCTTTTATACCTTTCTCCCCTTCCCCAACACCGACCAAACCCGATTCGCCACCGAATCAGCGATTCACAAGTCCGAGTCAAACTTAAACCCAAAGTTGCTCCCACTCAACAAGGAGGTAACAGCCGACTTATGCCCTTCCAAAACTACCAAAACCTCCTGTGTTTAGTCACTATCAAAAAGGATGGTCGAGAAGTTTCAGGTTACTTACTGAATGAAGGCAGTCAATACCAAATTGTATTCGGATTCGAGACGGCTGGCTTTCACAACATTCTCTACCGCCATGAAGTAAACAATGCAGCCACCGCCTTAGAAGAGGGACTAAAAGACATTCCTCCAGGCGAAAAAATGACCTTTCACACTGGCTGCTACAGCAGCGATTGCGTTCGCCAACAAGAGTTAACTGAATTGGCTGACAACTGTCACCTCAAACCCATTTCTGTACTCGTTCGTAACGAACAGAAACGCATTCAAGAACTCAACTTAGCAGGCACCCGACAACTGTGGAACCAAACTATTTTCTGCACTTGGACATTCAACGCTCAATCTGGCTCCAAATCCAACGACCCTCTGAGTAAATTCATCAATGGAATTATCAACACAGCCAACAGCATTGCTGCACAATTTACAGGCAACGAACGCATCTACTCTGAACGCTTTTACAAACAACTGCTACTCGACGCTTTCGAGCAAGGCTACATCCAATGGGAACTCTTACTAAACACCAAAATTGGACTGGAAATTCAACCCATGAATGCCCAAGCACTATGGGGCTGGCTGTGGCAAAAATTCAACAGCGCACCCATACCCCCTATCCCCCAACTTCTCACCTTAAAAGAAACCGCATCCGACTACAAACTCACCGAAACCATCAACAGTCACAAACACGCCTGCACCATTTTAATTGAAGGTATGAGCGGTCGTTCGAGCTGCCCGGAACACAGAAAAGCTAGCTCACGCATTTTGCTCCCCGGCAGAAACGCAGAATGCGGCGTGCTCACAATGGAAGACAGCCCCGGCGGTTGGCTCAATACCAGAGAGCAACTGCAATGGCTGTGGAAAATTATGAGCAACAGCTACGTCCGCGATACTGAAGCCGTTGTCGAAATTAGCGCCGCTCCCAACTTTATTATTCAAGACAACTTAGCAAGGCAAGCTAAACAATCTAAAACTGCCAAAAAACGCGCTTTAGAAAAAGGTCAAGGTCGCGATGTAGGAGCCGAAGTCAAACAGGAAGAATCCTTTGAAGCCCAGAAAAAAATGTACAAAGGTGCAAGAGCAATTCACGCTGCTGTCACCTTCTTAGTCTACCGACCAACGCCGGAGCAACTAACACACGCTTGCCAAATGCTCTCCCACAGCTTCGGCTCTGCCAAGGTATTAAGAGAGCGCAACATTGCTTGGCAACTGTGGCTAGAAACTTTGCCCATTACTGTAAGCTGGCTGTTGCACAGCAGTTCGCTAATTAACGAACGCCGCCTCACCTTAGACACCGAAACTGTCCCCGGTATTTTGCCCTTAACTGCTGTAAGGGACATCGACTCAAAAGGAGTTGAATTCATTACCAAAGGCGGCAAACCCGTGTACGTTGACCTCATGCACAACCAAACCAGCCGCGCCGTTATTACAGGTGAATCCGGTTGCGGTAAAAGCGTTGTAGGATGGCGATTTGCGGTCGATGCTTTAGCCGCTAATATTCCAGTAGTCGGTATGGACATCTCAGCAGGAAGCGGCAGTACCTTTGAGACCGCAGTGAAACTGTTAGGCGACGACGGTGCGTACTACGACATCACCTCTGGCAGCTCGAATCTACTCGAAATACCCGATTTGAGGCGTTTTGACAGAGAAGAGCGATCGCGCCGACTAGACCAATGGAAAGAGTTTATCAGAAAAGCGCTGACTATTATCAGCATGGGTAAAGTCCGCGACCCAAAATTAGCGCAGCGAGTCGATGCCATTTTGCTGCTAACTCTGAAAAAATTTCTGGAAGACCCAGACATTATCGAGCGCTACAATACTGCCTTTGAAAAAGGCTGGAAATCGACCGCGTGGCAAGAAATGCCAACCCTCACAAACCTCCTGAAATTCTGCACAAAAGAGCAACTAAACCTACAAAACTTTACCGACTTCGACCGCATTGCCATCAACCAAATTATCACTCAATGCAACGCATTACTAGCCTCACCTTTAGGGAAAGCAATTGGCAGACCGAGTACATTTTCACCCGAACCCGCTGTTAAGTTTTTTGCCCTTAGCGGTCTGGGCAACGAACAAGACCAGTATTTAATGGCTATTAACGCCCACGCTGCTTGCATCCGCAACGCACTTTCTCACCCTAAAAGCCTATTTATCGGAGACGAACTTTCGATTTTGTTTAAGAAAGACGGATTTGCTGAAGTAGTAGGCGAACTCTGTGCAGTGGGTAGAAAGAATGGCATTTCAGTGCTCTTGCTAGCCCAAGATATCGACAGTATTTGTGACTGTAGTGCGGGAACTATGATTATGCAAAACATGGTGTATCGAATTACCGGAAGATTGACATCAAACGGAGCCACTTCTTGGATTAAAAATTTGGGATATCCGGCTGAAATTATTAGCCAAAATGCCACAGAAGCTTTCCTTCCCCGAGCTGCCGACCTTTATTCCAATTGGCTAATTGAAAAAGGAGGTCGTTTCTGGCAAAGCCGATACTATCCAGGCGAAATGATATTAGCAAGTGTGGCTAACAATCAAGCTGAATTGATGGCTCGCGCCCGAGTGATGGCTCAATATCCCAATACGTTAAAAGGGCAATTGCTAGCACTCAAACAATTTGCCTCTGAATATGTACAAGCCGTTAAAGAAGGACGTTCATTAACCAATATTGGCAAGAATGCAGTCACTGATATCAACGGACACAAATCCCCTCAAGACCTCATGGCTAGCTAGAACGTTTGGTGGATTGAGAAGTGCGTTGATTTTTGCCATAAAAATTCTGTAGGAATTGGTTGAATTAAAGTGATGACAATTATTGCTCAAACATGACTAATGAAACCAGCTATAGCAATCAGAGCGAAGATTTACGAACAAGTTTTTTTGAACCACAGAGAACACAGAGGACACAGAGTATGAAAATAGAGAGAGAAAAAGGGGTTTATAACTGATAAGTGAGTGCTGTTTGTAAATCGAAATAGGAGCACTAATTGCCTTTCCCTTATCGTTCCTTAACTCAATTACTAATTACCACTCCTCAAATCACTGCACGCATAACGGAGAAAAACCGATGAAATCACCAAAATTTCTTGTCAAACTTGCCCTCGGCATTCCTGCAATTTGGCTGAGCTTAATACTGAATTCTGTTGAAGCAAAAGCTCAAACCTCTGACAGCAATCCGACTGCAACACAGCTTCCCACCTCAAACAATCCTAACAGCAGCACTTTCAACCGCTCCAGCTTCACAGTTGCCAATCAACAAATAGAAAGCAAAATCCAACAATCAGCTAATAACTTCTTGAGCAACCCGAAAGAAATAGGAGGTATAGAAAACAAAATTAGCGACATAACAGGCGAAATTTCAGATACCATCTCCACCATCTCCGACAGCATCTCAGGCATCTGGGACAATTTGTTAAACAAAGTCGAAAATTTCAGCAGTGAAATAGAGTCAACCCTCTCTTCATTCCTGGGAGAACTGAAAGTTCCAGACCTAAAAGAAGCAGTTAAAAGCATAATGGACGGCAACACCTCCGAAAGTGAAGGGACAAAACTATCCGCTGCTTTAGAGAAGAGACCGCAAGATTCTTACAGCCTCAAAGAGAATACCGCAGAACTCGCAGAAAGAGAAAGTGCTGTCAGTGAAGCCAATAAAGCCACTCTCAGTAAAGAAGCTCAACAAAAGCAAGCTCAGATGAAAGAAATTGTCCAGCAGAACGTAGAGCAAACTAATCGCGAGAGCCAAAATTCAATGGAATTGGGTGCTGATTCCGAAGGTCAAGATGTCACCCAGAACATTATGAGAAACAT
This sequence comes from Microcoleus sp. B13-B6, assembly GCF_036705405.1. Taxonomy (NCBI): domain Bacteria; kingdom Bacillati; phylum Cyanobacteriota; class Cyanophyceae; order Oscillatoriales; family Microcoleaceae; genus Microcoleus; species Microcoleus sp. B13-B6. The sequence goes on along the minus strand of NZ_JAUBUJ010000144.1, from coordinate 2,080 downwards.
ATCTCAACAAAGTGCGATCGCAGCTAAGCAAGCAGCCTTATCAGCAGAAAATCAAAGTGCCTTAGTCATGCAGGGCCAGCAAGCTCAAATCGATCGCAGTTTTGCCAACATTCTCAATGCTCAACAAGCTGAAGAACTCAACGAAATTAACACAGCCCAGAGACGGCAGGATGCTGCGGCGGCTACCGCTTCTTCTACTCAAGCTGGATTGTTTCAAATGCCGGGAGGCATCGCTCTAGGGGCAAACGAAGACTGAAATCACCGTAAGGAGATACCGCAATGTTTATACAATTTATTGCCCAAACTAGCACAGCAGGACAAGCCCTGGACACTCTATCTGATGCCATAGAAGTCTCTCAAAAAACTGTCGAATCCTGGAATTTAGTTTGGTTTAACACCTTCAATACTCAAGAATCCTCTCTCTGGATTGCCTTAGTCAAACTAGGACTAATTCTGGCGGGAATATCTGTTACTTACCTCGCTGTCACCAGTGGCAAAGAAATCATCGAAAAACAGTCTTGGTCAGAGCTAGTAGCCATGTTTATCTGGCCGCTTGTGATTGTAGTATTTCTCAGTAACAACGGTAAAGTCTTAGCTGAAAGCGTCAAATTCATCAAAGCTGTAGGCAGCACTCAAGTGCAAGAAATTATGAAGATTCAAGTCGGAGAAATGACCTTCAGAACTGCCCTGAGCGACGTTAACCTTACCAGTGCTGGCAAAGAAGAGATTGAAAAACTCTACAGCGAATGTCAGGGCAAAGTTGGATCAGCTTTAGTGGAATGCTGGAACAGCAAAAAACAGCCAGCTCAACAAATCCTTCAGGCAGCGGAACAGCAAAATGGAGGCCCCCTCAAAAGCTTGCAGCGGTTTGTTGAAAACTTAGGCAATGTTGCCAATCTTCAAGATATAGGAAATGGCGATTTTGCAGGACAAGTTTTTAGGTCTACTGTCTTGCCCATCATTCGCTTAATTCTTAGATCAGTACAGTGGGCATTTGTCAATATTTTAGAAGCAGCATTGTTGCTAACAGCTCTATTCGGGCCGATTGCAATGGGCTTGTCGCTGCTGCCGCTGCAAGGAAAACCAATCTGGGCTTGGTTAATAGGGTTTATGTCGTTATTTGGAGTGCAATTGGGCTACAACATCGTCGTTGGCTTAGTCGCTGTAGTGATTGTCAAATCCGATGCAGAGTTAGTTACAGATATCGCCTTTTTATTCTTTTTAGCTGTGTTTTCTCCCATTCTTGCCGTGTTAATAGCCAAGGGTGGAGGAACTGCTTTGTACAGTGCGATCGCCAATAGCACCAAACAGCTTACAGATATTGCCAGTAACGCGATCGGCGTTATTGCCGGAAAACTGATCTAGGGGAAGGGGAAGGAAGCATAGATTTTCGCTTTTTTGAGTTGAATCAAAACTAGCACTAATTAGTAGCGATAAAAGCTAATAATCACTTGTTTTTCCTCCCTCTCTCCACCCTCCCCCACTCTCCAACTCTCCCTCTCCCTTCCCCTTCCCCCTCCAATAAAATCATGAAATTTCCACAATTCCAACCCTTACTCCCTGAATCTAAAAACACCTTAGCCTTGTGCTTTGTCCTGCTAACAAGCTTTGTTTTCCTCCTGACAATTGCTGTTTTAGTGAATACAGTCAGTTTGAGAGCCTTATCTCAAAGAAAAGTTACCTTTGTCCAGTTAAAAGACGGAACCGCAGCACGAATTGCAGAACAAGATGAACTGTACAGAGAGCCGAAAATTATCCAAACTTTCGTATCCAGTTGGGTCAATTTAACCTGGGCTTGGTCAGGCAAAATTCCTGGCACAAATGATCCAGACCCCGGCATTAAAGTTAAAGGCAGTGCCAAAGTTCCTACAACTGCTTGGATGGGTTCGTTGATGATGGAATCAGAGTTTGGTAAAGCTTCCCTTGTCGAACTCGCCCAACTCGTTCCCAACACCATCTATTCAGGAAAAACCCGCTCTGGAGTCTATATCTCTCACATCTCAGAACCGAGAGAAATAAAAAGAGGAGTTTGGGAAATAGATGTAATTGCTACTCGCGTCGTGCTGGAACAAGGCATTGG